>CAYSGA010000153.1:0-5494 GCA_964430165.1 uncultured Eubacteriales bacterium | reverse complement strand
AGAATCCGCGGTCGCCTCCCGGGCCCCAGGCCGAGCCCTCGGCCGCGACGTAGACCGTATCGGGATTTTTGGGATGGATGAGAATGGCCCCGATCTGGCGGGAGTCTTTAAGCCCCATTTGCGTCCAGGACTTGCCGCCGTCGACGGTTTTATAGACGCCGTCGCCGTAGCCCAGGGCGCGCTGGTGGTTGTTTTCGCCCGTTCCCGCCCAAACCACGTTGGGGTTGGTCGGGTCCATGGCCAGGCAGCCGATGGCGTAGGCCCCGTAGTTGTCGAAAACCGGCGACCAGGTGATGCCGGCGTTGTCCGTTTTCCAGATATGGCCGCTGGCCACGCCGACGTAATATTGCTTGGGATCGGCGGGGTTCACGGCGAAATCGGCAATGCGGCCCGAGGTGTGGGCCGGGCCGATCCCCCGCCAGGCCAGTCCGGCGAACGTCTCGGCGCCGATCGACTCGGCTTTTTTCTCCGGTTCCTTCGGTTTGGCCTTTTCGGCCGCAAAGAGCGAGAACGCCGTCAAGACAACGATAAGAGCAAGGATCAAGATTTTTTTCATAACGGCCTCCTTGAAACGATGGGGGTGAAGGTATGATACTTTTACGTTGGTTTTGACAAGGGGGGATCGTAACCCGGTCCCGGCCGCCTGTCAAGAAAGGAATATAACCTCGGATCCGGCTGGAAACCGGAAGACGTTTCGTACCGTCCTCCCTGATGATAGAGTGTCCTCCGGGGAGGACGCTCCGGACCAAAAGAACCCGCCTCGGCCTGGGGAAAAAGTTGGCACGATTCTTGATGGTTTCCGGGTAAGGCATCGTGTGAGCCAGGACGTAAGTTTGACATTTTCAAGAGCGTAAGAGAAAATTGACAGGAAGGAGCCACGATGAAAGCTTCACGCCGACACATACAGGGAACGGGCGGCCGGATTTGGCGGGTGATTTTTTTTCTTTTCTTCGGATTGACTGCCGCCACGGCTTCCGCTCAATATTTCGGCCGGAATAAGGTCCAATATGAGAAATTTGATTACCAGGTTCTGAGCACCGAGCATTTTCAAATCTACTACTACCCGGAAGAGGAAGCCGCGATCCGGGCCGCCGCCCGGATGGCCGAACGCTGGTACAACCGGTTGGCCCGGATTTTCAACCATGACCTCAAGGGCAAACAGTCCCTGATCATGTACGCCAGCCACCCTCAATTCGAGCAGACGACCGTGCTCTCCGAACTGATCAGCGAGGGAACGGGCGGAGTGACCGAATCGTTCAAGCGGCGGATCATCCTGCCGTTCGGGGCCTCCCTGGACGACACGGACCATGTCATCGGCCACGAACTCGTCCACGCCTTCCAGTACGATATGGCCCTGGGAGGCCCGGGACGCTCCAATCCGCAAGGCGGAGAGGGCCTGGCCCGGGCCCCGCTGTTCCTGATCGAAGGCGCGGCCGAATACTTTTCGATCGGCCCGGAGGACGCCAACACGGCCATGTGGATGAGGGACATGATCCGGAAGAAAAAGATCCCGACCCTCAAAAACTTGGAAAATCCCTATAAATATTTCCCCTACCGCTACGGTCAAGCGGTCTATGCCTATATCGGCGGCCGGTGGGGAGACATCGTCGCCGCGAAACTGATGAGGGACGTCGTCCGCGGTTTCGATTACGAAAAGGCCTTCAAACGGAACCTGGACGTCACGACGGAGAAATTCTCCGAGGATTGGCACGCAGCCATGAAGGCCGAATCCGGTTTGATCGAGAAATCCACGGAAACGCCGCTGGCCAACGCCCGGCTTCTGATCAAGGGGACCGAGGAGGAATCCCTGAATTGCGCCCCGTCCGTCTCGCCCGACGGCAAACGCTTCGTCTTTATCTCCTCGCGCGACCTCTTCTCTATCGAAATGTTCATGGGCGACGCCCAGACCGGAAAGGTCATCCGGAAACTGACGAAGACTTCGATCGATCCGCATTTCCAGAGCATTCAATTCATCTATTCGGCCGGGTCGTGGAGCGCGGACGGGACGAAGTTCGCCTTCGGCGCGGTGACCGCGGGCAAGCCCATCCTTTCTTTTCTGGACGAAGACGGCCGCCGGCTCGGGGAGGATATCGTTTTTCCCGAATTGGGAGAGATCCTCAACCCGACCTGGTCGCCCGACGGGAAAAAGATCGCCTTCTGCGCCCTGACGGGCGGATATTCGGACCTCTTTGTCTACGACTTTGAAACCAAAAAGCTTCAAAATATGACCTCCGACCCCTTCGGCGACCTTCAGCCGGCCTGGTCGCCCGACGGGAAATGGATCGCCTTCATCACCGAGCGGTTCACCGCCGGTCTTGCTTGGGCGGGCAGCGGCGGTTTCCGGCTGGCCCTGCTCGATCCCGCGACGGGGGAGATCCGGGAACTGCCGGCGTTTCCATCGGGCAAACACATCTCGCCGCAGTGGTCGGCCGACGGCCGGCAGCTCTTTTTTATTTCCGACCGGGACGGCATTTCCAACCTCTACCGCCTGGACCGGAACGAAGGCCGTTTCTATCAGGTCACGAATCTCTACACCGGCGTCAGCGGCATCACCGCCCTGAGTCCCGCGTTGACGGTTGCCTCCCGTTCCGACGACATCCTTTACAGCGTCTACGACGAGGGGATTTTCAGCATCTACAAACTCAACGCGGGCCGCACTCCGGCCGGGACTCCGGTCGGCACGGAAGCCGTCGACCGTTCCGCGGCGATCCTTACGCCCAAGGCCCGAACGGGTTCGGAGCTGATGGGGCTGCTCCGCAATTCCATGTTCGGCCTGCCGGCGGACGAATCCACGTTCACCTCCGCCCCCTATGAGTCCAAGTTAACCCTGGATTACATCACTCCTCCCCAGATCGGCGTGGGAATGGACCGCTTCGGGTCGTACGCCGCCGGCGGGATCGCTTTGACCTTCAGCGATATGCTCGGGCAACAGAATCTGGCGGGCATCGCCCAATTGTCCAACCGGCTCATCGATTCGGCCGTCATCGGTGTTTACACCAATAGCAAAAACCGGTTGAATTTCGGCTTCCTGGCCGAACGGATGCCGTACAGCTACGGCGGGTATTCGATCGATTACGGCACGGTGGACGGCGTGCCGGCCTATTTCATCAACGAGTACATCTATCGCCAGATTTATTACCAGTTGGGCGGGTTCGCCTATTATCCGTTCAATCCGGCCCAACGGGTTGAATTCCAAGGCGGTTACAGCTTCGTCCAATTCGCGAATTCCCTTTACACCACAGGGTATTCGTATTCCACCGGCAACCGCGTTTACTACGAGAACATCGACCTGCCCTCGGCCGACGGGATCCACATGCCTTTCCTCAGCGCCGCCCTGATTTATGACACGTCGCTTTTCGGGGCGACCGGCCCGGTCCTCGGCCAAAGCTACCGGCTCGAAGTTGCGCCGACGTTCGGCACCCTCAACTACACCACCTTGCTCGCCGATTTCCGGAAATACATCGTCCCCGTCAAACCGTTCACCCTGGCCTTCCGGATCCTTCATTATGGCCGGTACGGAATCGGCGCCGACGATTCGCGGCTCTATCCGATGTATCTCGGATACGGGACGCTGGTCCGGGGCTATGAATACAACAGTTTTTCGGCCGAGGAAACCGACGCGGCGACCGGGACGTTCGACTACAACCGGCTGTTCGGAACGCGCATCGCCGTGGCCAACTTCGAGCTGCGGTTTCCGCTGTTCGGCGCTCTCGGGCTGGGCAAGGGATACTACGGCGTATTCCCGGTGGATTTCGTGGCCTTCTTCGACAGCGCCGTTGCCTGGGATGCCGCCGACAAGGCCTGGTTCCTGGGCGGGGACCGGAAACTCCTGTCCAGTTACGGGATCGGCCTGAGGGTGAACGTCCTCGGCTACATGATCGTCGGATGCGATTATGTCAAGCCGCTCGACCGTCCGGGCCAGGGCTGGCATTTCGCCTTCAGCTTCTGGCAGGGGTTCTGACGCTTCGAAATCCGCGAATTTCTGGTAAAATGGCATCTTCCCGAACGGAGGATGTCATGCGGAAGCCGCTTTTGTTCGCTGCCGGTTCGGCCGGGCTCGTCCTCGTTTTTTCCTTCGCCCTTGCGGCGGAGACGACCCGGGTCCCCGAACCGAAAGTTCCCTTTGAACCCCGGACCTATGTTTGTTACCGGGCGTCCGGTCCCGTGAAGATGGACGGAAACCTGGACGAAGTCGTCTGGGACAAGGCGGCCTGGTCCGATCCCTTCGTCGACATCGAGGGCGGAAAACGTCCGAAACCTAGGTTTCGGACCATGGTCAAGATGTTGTGGGATGACCGGTATTTCTACATCGGAGCCTACCTGGAGGAACCGAACGTCTGGGGGACGCTCACCGAGCACGACTCCGTCATCTACCAGGACAACGATTTCGAAGTGTTTATCGACCCCGACGGCGACACCCATCATTACTTCGAACTGGAGATCAACGCCCTCAACACCGTCTGGGACCTGTTTCTCATCAATCCCTACCGGGACGGTCGGCCGGCCAATATCCACGCCTGGGAAATTCCGGGGCTGCAAACCGGAGTCCTGATCGGCGGGACGTTGAATGACCCGAAAGACAAGGATAAAAGCTGGTTTGTCGAACTGGCCGTTCCCTGGGCCGTGCTCCAGGAAGCGGCTCATCCGGCCGCCCCGCCCAAGCCGGGGGACCAGTGGCGGGTCGATTTTTCTCGGGTGGAATACCGGACGGCCGCGGCGGAGGGAAAGGTCGTCAAAGCTGTCGACCCGGCCACGGGAAGTCCTTATCCCGAGGAAAACTGGGTCTGGTCCCCGACCGGATTGGTCAACATTCATTATCCCGAGATGTGGGGATACGTCCAATTCTCGGGAAAAACCGCCGGAAAAGGACGGGATTCGTTCGTTTCGCGGCCGGAGGAAAAAGCGAAGTGGGTCCTCCGCCGTTTGTACTACCGGGAGTGGGCGTTTTTCGCCGAAAAGGGGACCTTCACTTCGGATTTAAACGCTCTCGGCCTCAAGGAGAAGGAAATCAAAGTCGCGGGATTCGTCTATCCTCCGGTCCTTCAATCAACCGACCGGATGTTCGAAGCGTCCTATGCCGGGACGGACGGCGGTGTCTGGCGCATCGGCCGGGACGGACGCGTCTGGAAGGATCAATGACCTTCGATTTCGACACGGTCCTGGACCGGCGCGGGACCGGTTCGGTGAAATGGGACATCCCGGCCCTGAAACTGGGCGCGCCCGAGGCCATTCCCATGTGGGTGGCCGACATGGATTTCGCCGCGCCCCCGGTCGTGCGCGAAGCCCTCGCCCGCCGGGTTTCCCACGGCGCCTTTGGCTACCCGTCCGACCCGGCGTCCGTCCGGGAGGCAGCCGTCGATTGGATGAAGACGCGTTTCGGATGGGAAACCCGTCCGGATTGGTTGTCTTATGCGCCGGGAATCGTGCCTGCCTTATTCGCCTGTGTCCGGGCGTTTTCCCAACCGGGCGACGGAGTGATCGTCCAGACCCCGGT
>CAYSGA010000152.1:0-5498 GCA_964430165.1 uncultured Eubacteriales bacterium | reverse complement strand
ATGATTCGGATCGGTCGTCCCGGCTAGTTCTTCTTCTCGTCCTTGTCTTCGAAAAAGCCTTTGGAAGCGCGGGCCAGGCGCTCGAGCTCGCGGTCGACGAGGGAGTTGACCGTCCCTTCCTCCCAGCTCCCGTCTTCTTTTTTCCGGCCGCTCGGAACACCGGTCAGAATCTCGATGCCCTCGTCGATCGTCCGAACCGGATAAACCCGGAATTTGCCCGCGGCCGCCGCTTCGACGACGTCCGGCCGGAGCATCAGGTTCCGGACGTTCTGGATGGGGATCATGACGCCCTGGGTCTCCGTCAGGCCCTTGGCCTTGCAGACATCGAAGAAGCCTTCGATTTTTTCGTTGACGCCGCCGATCGGCTGGATTTCGCCTTTTTGGTTGAGCGATCCGGTGACGGCGATGTCCTGCCGCAACGGCAGGCCGGAAAGCGCCGAAAGGATCGCGTAGACCTCCGTCGACGAGGCGCTGTCGCCGTCGACGCCGCCGTAGCTTTGCTCGAAGGCGATTGAGGCCGAGAGGGAAAAGGGCTTGTCCTTGGCGTATTGGCCGCGAAGATACCCGCCCAGGATCAGAACGCCCTTGTTGTGGGTCTGGCCGCTGAGGTCGGCTTCGCGTTCGATGTTGATCACCCCGGCCCGGCCGACCGAGGTCCGGGCCGTGATCCGGCTCGGCTTGCCGAAGGCGAACTGCCCCAGGCTGTAAACGGCCAGGCCGTTGACCTGGCCGACGACAGCGCCGGAGGTGTCGATCAGGATCGAACCCTCCTCGATCATTTCCTGGATTTTCTTTTCGATCAGGTTGACCCGTTCGAAGCGCTCCCGGACGGCCTGTTCGACGTGGGCGGATTGGACCGTTTTCCGCCCGTCCTGCCGGGCCCAATAATCGGCTTCCCGGATCACGTCGGCGATGTTGTGAAACCGGGTGGACAACTTTTCCCGGCGGCCGGCCAGCCGGGTCCCGTACTCGATGACCGCGGCCATGCCCGTCCGATCGAACGGGAGAAGCGAGCCCTCCTCGGAGATTTTCCTGATGAACCGGACGTAGTCCCGGACCGAGCCGGCGGACCGGGGCATTACGGTGTCGAACTCGGACTTGATCTTGAAGATCCGCTTGAATTCCTCGTCCTGGAAAAAGAGGATGTTGTAGATGTCCTCGTCGCCGATCATCACAACCTTGACGTTGACCTTGATCGGCTCGGGTTTGACGGTTTTCGTCGAAATAAGGAACAGGGAGGCGAAGTTCTGGATTTCCAGGGTCTGGTTGCGGAGAGTTCGCTTGAGGGTCGCCCAGACGCCCGATTCGACCAAAGCGTCCAGGGCGTTGAGGACGAGAAATCCGCCGTTGGCCTTAAGGAACGAGCCGGCCTTGATCTTGGTGAAATCCGTCATCCAAGATCCGAAGCGGTTGACCGTCGAGTCGATCGAGCCGAACAGGTTGACATAGTTGGGATTGGTTTCGATCACCACCGGGGCATGGTCGAGGCCGGTGTTGTCGACCAGGAGGTTGACCCGGTATTCGAGGAACGGGTCGGTCGGCATCTCGCCCCGTTTTTCCTCGTCTTTTTTCGGGTCGCTTTTGAAAAGGTCGATATTGCCGATGAGCCCGGCTTCGACCTCGTTCAGGTATTCCCCGATCTTTGGCCGGGGGAACCGGGCCCGGATCTCGGCCACCGCGCCGGTGATGACCGGAGTGATGGATTCCTTGTCGAAGGATTTTAACTCAAAACGCGTCTTGTCGTCGATTTCCCGCAGCTGCTCGAAGATCGATTCGAGCTTCTTGGACAGGCCCGCGTACTTCGTTTTCAGGGTTTCAAGATTTTTCTCGTCGAATTTTTTCTCCCGGGCGGCCTGCTCGAGCTTCGAAAATGGAACGGGTTGATCGTCGATGACCGGGATCAGGTCGGGCTTGACGAAAATGCCCATCTGGACCTGAATGACGCTGAAGCCCTCCTTGGCCGTTTCGTCTTCGAACGCTTTCAGGATCTCCTTCTGGCGGGATTGCTGGCCTTCGATGATGGCGTCCCGCCGCTCGGTGTAATAGGCGCTTTTAAGCCAATCCGGGATGCTGTGCTGGAGCCGGGCGATGAGTTCGTCCATCGCCCCGACGAACGACTTTCCGTTCCCTGAGGGGAGCTGAATCAGGCGGGGTTCGTCGGCGTTCCGGAAGTTATTGACATAGAGGAGGTCGTCCGGCGGGGGGTCGCCCTTCTTCATGCGTTCCAGCAGTTGTTTGATCGAGGTCGTTCGGCCGGTGCCGACCATCCCGGTGATGAAAATGTTGTAGCCGAGGTTCTTGATGTTGAGGCCGGTGTGAAGGGCCCGGAGGGCCCGGTCCTGGCCGATGATGTCGTCGCAGGCGGGACAATCGGCGCTGGTTTCGAAGGGAATTGCGGCGGGGTCGAAGGAGGGGCGGAGTTCGGCGACGGGGACAATCGCGGGTTTTTTCGCTTCGGGCATCGCGTTCTCCATCGAAGGATTCAACGGAACGGGAATACTCTACACGGCCCCTCCGCCAAAGACAAGCAGAAGAACCCGTTTGTCTCCGTGCAAATAGCGGCCGGATTTGCTACAATGGCCTCACCTGACGAGCGCCGTTTCTCCAGCCGTTTTGGCAAACGGCCGAAGAAACGGTGCGAAAGGGGAGAAGCGATGAAAATTCACGAAGGCAAGCTGCAGGCCAAGGGGTACAAAATCGGGCTCGTCGTCAGCCGGTTCAATTCCTTCCTGACCGACAAGCTGTTGGACGGGGCGCTGGACGCCCTGAAGAAACTCGGGGCCGACGATGCCGACCTTACGGTCTACAAAGTCCCCGGGTCGTTCGAAGCCCCGTTCGCGGTCAAGAAGCTCGCGGCTTCGGGCCGGGTGAACGGGATTGTCTGCCTGGGGGCGTTGATCCGCGGCGAGACGCCCCACTTTGATTTCCTGGCGGCCGAAGTGACCAAGGGCCTGTCCCAGATCGCCCTGGAAACGGGAATTCCGGTCACGATGGGAATCCTGACCGTGGATACGATCGAGCAGGGAATCGAGCGCTCCGGGACGAAGTCCGGCAACAAGGGCTGGGACGCCGTGTGCTCCCTGGTCGAAATGCTCACCCTGATGAAAGAAAGCAAATTGTAACGAATGGGAAGACGACGCGACGCGCGCGAAGCGGCCCTCCAGATTCTTTACGAACTCGAGTTCAACGAGGCTGGCCCTGAGGCCGTCTTGCTTCGCAAAAAAACGGAGAAGCCCGCGGACACGAACGGGATGGCCTATTCCGCCTGGCTGGTCAAGGGCGTTTCCGAACGCCGCGGGGAAATCGACGGCCTCATTCAGGGCGCGGCTAAAAACTGGCGGGTGGCCCGGATGGGCCTGATCGACCGGAACATCCTCCGCCTGGCGGTTTACGAAATGCTCGAGGAAAAAACGCTCGTTCCGGCCATCGTTATCAACGAAGCCGTCGATATTGCCCGCCGCTACAGCGGCGATGACTCGGCGGTCTTCGTCAACGGAGTTCTCGACGCCGTCCGGCGAGTCCGGTTCGGAGGAACAGAAGACAAATCCAAATCCGAGAAAGACGACCATGACCGATCCCAAAAATCGAAACCCTCTCCCCAGCCCGTCGGGACCGCCCGTGGCGTCGGAAACCGAACGCCCCGGTCCGGCGGACGAGCTCCAAAAAAGTGAACAGGAACTCGTCCGGGCGGACAAGTACCGCCGCCTGATCGCCGCCGGGGCGAATCCGTTTCCTCACAGGGTCGAACGGACGCATTCGGTCGCCGACCTCGTCGGGTCCTACGCTGCGCTTTCTAGGGAAGAGCTCGAGGCGGCGCCGATCCGGGTCGTCGTTCCCGGGCGGATGATGTCCGTCCGCCTGATGGGGAAGGCGTCGTTTTTTCACATCTCCGACGGCCGGTCGAAAATCCAGGTTTACATCCGGTCCGACAAGGCCGGAGTCGAGGCCTACGAGCGTTTCAAGCTGCTCGACATCGGCGATTTTCTCTCCGTCACGGGTGAATTGTTCAAAACCAAAACGGGGGAATTGACCGTCCTTTGCGAGTCGTTCTCCTTCCTGGCCAAATGCCTTCATCCCCTTCCGGAAAAATGGCACGGCCTCCAGGATGTGGAGCTCCGTCACCGGCGCCGGTATCTTGACCTGATCATGAATCCCGAAGTCGGGGAGGTGTTCCGCCTCCGGAGCGCAGTCATCTCCTGGCTCCGGAGGTTTTTCGATGGCCGCGGCTACATCGAGGTCGAAACGCCGATGATGCAGCCGCTCGCCGGAGGCGCCCTGGCTCGACCGTTCGTCACCCACCACAACGCCCTGGACCTCGACCTTTATCTCCGGATCGCCCCCGAGCTCTATCTCAAGCGGCTTGTCGTCGGAGGCATGGAAAAGGTCTACGAGATCAACCGCAATTTCCGCAATGAGGGGATCGACTCCGAGCACAATCCCGAATTCACGATGATCGAGTTTTACGAGGCCTACCGGGATTACCACGATATGATGGACCTGACCGAGGAGCTTTTTTGCGGTTTGTGTTCGGACCTCTTGGGTAAAGACGAATTCCCCTACGGGGAAAATGTCATCTCTTTGAAAAGGCCGTTCCGGCGGGTCAAGTTCCGCGACGCCCTGGCCGAGGGCAGCGGTCTGCCGGCGGCGGCGTTTGACGACCGGCCCCGGATCATCAGATACGCCGAGGAGCTGGCCCCGGAGAAAAAGCCGGTGACCTATGGAAAGGCCCTGGACATCATCTTCGACAAGCGCGTGAAGGAGCGCCTCATCCAGCCGACGTTCATTCTCAACCCGCCCAAGGAGGTCTCGCCCCTGGCCAAATCGGCCGCCGGGATCCCCGAGGAAGCGGCCCGGTTCGAGTTGATCGTCGCGGGAATGGAATTGGCCAACGCCTTCTCCGAGTTGACTGACCCGGCCGAACAGAAAGCCCGGTTCGAACAGCAAGGGGAGGAGCGGAAAAGGGGAAACGAGGAAACCCACCCGGTCGACCTGGATTACGTTCAAGCCCTGGAATACGGCCTGCCGCCGACGGGCGGGGAAGGGATCGGCATCGACCGCCTGGTGATGTTGCTGGCCGACCGGCGCTCGATCCGGGAAGTCATCCTCTTTCCGTTGCTGCGTCCGCGCGAGGAGAAATGAGGATGGGGTATGAACGTTTCATCGCCGGACGCTACCTGACCGCCCGGCGGAAACAGGCTTTCATTTCCGTGATCACGGTCATCTCGACCATCGGCATCGCTATCGGCGTGGCCGCGCTGATCATCGCCATTGCCTTGATCACCGGGTTTCAAAAGGACGTTCAGGACAAGATTCTGGGGGCGACGTCCCATCTGATGATCTCGGACGTGATGGGCGAGGGCCTCGACGAATATGAGGCCGCGGCGGCGAAAATCCGTCCGCTGGCGGGCGTGACCTCCGTTTCACCGGTCGCCTACGGGATGGCCCTTCTCCAGGGGTCGAGCAAGGCCCAGGGGGCGATGCTCAAAGGCATGGACCTC
>CAYSGA010000151.1:0-5517 GCA_964430165.1 uncultured Eubacteriales bacterium | reverse complement strand
TCTTCGACGTCATCGGGCGCTTCCTCCATATGCAGGTCGATCCCTACAGCTTCATCTCCGCCCTGAACTGCATCCTGGCTCAGCGGCTGGTCCGGCTCCTCTGCCCGAAATGCAAGTCCTCCGTCCGCTACGCCGACGAGCAGCTGCGGGAATCGGGCCTCGACCCGGCCCTGTACCGGGAACACGAATTCTACGAAGCGGCGGGGTGCGCGGATTGCGGGTTCACCGGTTACCATGGACGAACGGCCATCGCCGAAGTCCTCGACCTCTCGGACACGATCCGGGAGATGATCCTGATCCGCAAACCCCTGTCCGAAGTCCGCAAGAGGGCCAAGGCGGAGGGGATGGCGTCCATCCGGGATATCGGCATCGGGAAGGTGCTGTCCGGTTTGACCAGTCTCAAGGAATTGAATAAAGTCACGTTCGTGGAATAAAGGATGAACCCCCTCTTCGATTCGTGGATCCGGCACCTGACGGCCCCGGCCGTCCCCGCGGCCGCGTTCCACGTCGCCCGGGGTTACCTCGGCGGCCTGCGCTGCGCCCGCAAGACCGGGTCGGTGAAAAGCTCGGCCGTCCGGAATCTTCCGGCCGGCCTGGTCGAGCCGTCTTTCGACAAACCGAATCTCGTCCAACCGGAGGCCTTCCAGTCCGTATTGAAGGATGCCGTCCGCCGGATCGGGACGCCGGAAGGGCCGGTCGCGCTCCTCCTTCCGGAGACGTCCGTGAAAACCGTCCTCCTGTCCTTCGAGGCGCTGCCGACGGCGCCGGCGGAATGCGAAAAAGTCGTCCGGTGGCGGCTGGGCCGGACGCTGCCGCTGCCTCCGGTCGAAACGAGGCTGTCGTTCGCGGTCCGCCGGACGAACGGCCGGGCCCGGGCGTTCTGCGTGCTGGTTGCCGAAAGCGTCGTCAGGGAATACGAGCTGGCCTTCGCCAAGGCCGGGTTGAACGTCCGGATGGTCGGTCTTCCGACCCCGGCCCTGCTCGGTTGCCTTCCGAAAAACGGCCCGGCGAACCATTTGATAGTCAACGTCGAAGACGACTATTTCGCGGCCCTAGCGGTCCTGGACGGCGGGCCGGCCTTGTTCCGGGTGAAGCCTCTGACTCCGGGCTCTTCCTGGGTCGAGGCGGCCGAGGAAACCGCCGCCACGATTCGTTTCCTCGAAGACCGGGAAAAGAAAGGATTCGAAACAGTCTGGCTAAGGCCGGCCGCGGCCGGGGACGCCGAAGCGGGCGCGGCTCTGATTCAAAAACGCGTTTCCCGTCCCGTCCGGATTCTACCGGGAGACGCGCCGACGGGCGTCCCTCCGGCCGACAAAATCCGCCTGGCCCCGCTCCTGGGACAACTCTCATGAACGGCGGTCTTCGTCTTCCCGTCAACCTGGCCTCGCGCCCTTTGCGGAACCGCCGCCTCTTTCGAACGGCGGTCGGAATTCCGGTCGTTCTTTTTATTCTCCTCGGCGGCGCGGCCGGCGCCCTCCTGCTTCGTTCGACCGCCCGGCGGCAGGCCGACGACAAGGCCGCGGCCGAACTTGAACTCCGCATTCAGGCGTCCGGCAAGGAACGGGCGGAAAAATCCGGGCTAAACGAGGCGATGAGAAAAAAGAACTCCGACCTCGTTTCCGAGGTCAACGGCGTCATTGTCCGAAAGAATTTTTCCTGGGTGGATTTTTTTTCCCGCCTGGAGCAGGCGCTGCCGCCGAATTGCTCGATCGTCGCGGTCAGCCCGCTCCAGCTCACGGGAGCGGGCCTCAAGGTCACGATGAAGGTCATCACCCCCGGTCTGCCCGGCCTGCTGACCCTGATCGAAAACCTCACGGCCCGGAAATTCAAGGACGTGATCCTCCGGGACGAATTGTCGGGCGGCGGCCGCCTCATCAGCCAGATCGGATTCGCATATGATGGAACTCTTTGACCTTCTGGATGAGCGGGAGCGGCGGATCGTTTCCGTCCTGGCCGCCGTCTGCGGCGCCCTGTTCGTCCTCCTTCTCATTTTCGGGGTGAGAGCCCGGGTGGGCGCCGGCCGGTCGGCGTCGCGGCGGGCCGCGATCGAAACGGAGTGGAGCACGGCCGACCGGGACCGGAATTTCGCCGTTTCGGAATGGACCCGGTGGACTCAGGCCGAGACCGACTTCGAAGAGCTCCGCCGGATGTGGTTTTATGACGGGAGCCGGGGAATCCAGACGATGCGCTCCGACCTCGGCGACGTTTTAAAAAAGGCGGGCGTCGCGGTCGTGGAAATCGTTTACGGAGAAATCGAGGTGATTAAAGGCCGCCTCCGGCGGTTCTCGGTCGGCTTTAGCTGGAGCGGATCCTATCCCTCTTTCCGCCGGCTTTTGGAAACCCTTGAGGCCCATCCCCGGGCGCTTTTTGTCTCCAAGGTCGATTTTCGAATCATCGTCGAGGGCCATGTGGAAGCCGCCATCACGCTGGAAGGATATTCCGTCGATGAATAAGGCCGCGCGTTTCGTGGGGATCGTCGCGGCGGCGCTTTGTCTCCGGGCCGGTCCGAATCCCGGGCCGGACAACCTCCCGCCGCTGATCCGCCGGGATCTCATCCGGCCGGCGGCCCCGGTCTTTCCGAGGATCAAGCGCGATCCTTTTTCGACGGTCGCGTTCGTTCCGGACTCCGCCGCCGCCGCGGAATCACGGATACTCCGGGAGAAGGATTTGCCCCCGGCGAACGAGCCGCCTCCGCCGCCCCCTCCGACCGTCCGTTATGTCGGTTTCATCAAATACGCGGACCCCGGGGCGCCCGTGGCCATCATTCTGATCGACGCCCGGGCTTGGGCCGTCGCCGAGGGGGAAACCTTGGGCAACGGTTGGTCCGCCCTCAAAATCACGGACAAGCGGATCGAATTGCGAAATCCCGAAGGGAACACGCTGGTGTTCATATACGAAGGAGAACGCCCATGAAAAAAGCGTCCGCGCTAGCGATCGTCACGCTCCTGACCGCGGCGGCCTGCGCGATCCTCAGTCCCGTTTATCATCAGGGCGTTCGAGCGGAAATGGCGCAAAACTGGGATGAGGCGATCGCCTTCTATGAGAAGGCCGCCCTCATGAATCCCAAGGAAGCCATCTACCGGCTGGCCCTCGCTCAGGTCAGGGTCAAGGCCAGCCTGTTTTTCACGGATGAAGCCCGCCGCCTGATCATCGCGGGCGACAGGGACGCGGCCGCGGCGGCGTATGCCAAGGCCGTGGCGTATAATCCCCGCGATTCCGCCCTGGCCTTCGAGGCCAAGCGGGCTCTGTCGCCCGAAGTGAAAAAAGAAGCGCCCGCCCCGACGAAAATCGAGTTTCCGATCAAGCTCAGGGCCCGGGAAGGGGCGCTCGACCTCCGCCTTTCGTCCGAAACGTCGCTTCGCGCGGTCTTCCAATCGTTGGCCCGGGCCGGGCGGATCAACGTTGTCTTCGACGACGGATTCCGCGACGTGCCGTTTCAAACTGACTTCACCAACGTGACCTTCGAGCAAGCCCTGGCGACGATCTGTCAGGCGACGAAGAATTTCTACCGGATCATCGACGAACGGACGGTCATTGTCGCCCCCGACCAGCCGGCCAAACGGCTTCAGTACGAAGTGAGCTGCATCCGGACGTTTTACCTGTCCAACGCCAAGGCCCAGGAAATGACCGCCTCCCTGACCAACATGCTTCGCGGCACGGCCAAGATCCCCCTGATCTTTTTCGACAAGGAGCTGAACAGCATCACGATCCGGGACACCCCCCAGGTCATCGAGCTGGCCGAGAAGCTCATCCGGATCTGGGACAAGCCCAAGGGCGAAGTCGTCATCGACATGGAGCTCATGGAGGTTTCGAGGACCCGGCTCCGGCAATTGGGCATCTCCCTGGATCAGAACAAAATCGGCCTGCGGTACGGCGAGCCCGGGACGGAGTCGACGGCGACGACCTGGCAGAAGCTTTCGAACCTCGATTTCTCCCAGGGGGGGAACTATTTTACGGCCTTGCCGATGGCCTACCTCCAATTCCTCGAGACCGATTCGGACACCAAGATCGTCGCTCAGCCGCGGCTAAGGGGCCTGGCCGACGAGGAAATCCATCAGCTCGTCGGCGAGAAGGTCCCCGTCCCCAAAACGACGTGGAATCCCATCGCCGCCGGCGGGTACAGCCAGCAACCCGTGACGTCCTACGATTACCAGGATGTCGGGATCGACGTGAAATTCACGCCGCGGGTCCATCTCGAGAGGGAAGTCACCCTGGCCATGGAACTCAAGATCACTTCACTCGGGGGAGAGGGCTACGCGGATCTTCCGATCATCAACACCCGGGAGCTCAAGGGCACGCTTCGCCTGCGGGACGGCGAAACGACCATGCTCGCCGGCCTCCTTCGCGACTCGGAACGGAAATCCCTGTCGGGCATTCCTTTCCTTAAAAACCTCCCGGGGATCGGCCGGCTGTTCGGGGCTGAGGACACGACCATCGAACAGACCGACATCATCATGACAATCACTCCCCACATCGTCCGCACCATACCGATCGACCCGGAGGACGAAAAAGTCCTTTGGGTGGGCGTCGATTCCGCTGGTTCCGATTTCGACGGCAGCCTCGAATTTGAGCCGGATTTCATGAGTCCGGATTTGAACCCGGAGGACGTGGCGCGCCTGAGGCCCCGGCCGCGGCCCGGGAGCGAGGGCCGGAACAACATCCTTCTCGGCCCGGCGAATATGGAAATTCCGGCGGGGCGGGAATTCCGGGTCACGGTCGGCGTTCAGACCGACGGCGAGATCGGGACGATCTCCCTGACCCTCGCGTTCGACCCCCGGTTGCTGGCTATGAAAAACGTCACGAACGGGGGCCTGGGCCGGTCGCTCGGCGGGAACGCGCCGTTTCTCCAGACCTTCGACAACGGTTCCGGAACCTGCACGATCGGCTTTAACAGCCCGACGGGCGGAAAGGGCGTACGCAGCGGCGGCACGCTGGCCACCCTGGTCTTCGAGGCCAAGGCCGCGGGGGAGGCCGTCGTGGCCGTGAGCCAGTGCCTGGTTATGGATCCCGACGGCCAGGGCATGACTTTTCAAACCGGTCAGGCCCGAATCCGGGTTCGGTAAGATCCGGCCGGACAAAGAACGCCGGGCCCGCGCCGGTGAACCGATGATCACGATATTGACGGGGCCCGTCGGCGGCGGAAAAACGACGTTCCTGAAAGCGGCGGTCGACCGTTTCCGTTTCCGCGGGATTTCGCCCGACGGTTACCTCAGCGAACGGGTGATGGACGGAAAAACGGTTGCCGGATACGACCTCGCGGATCTGCGTTCGGGCGGCCGGATTCCCTTTCTCCGGAGGCCGGGTCCGCCGGAAGGAACGAGGGTCGGCTCCTACGGGTTATTCCCGGACGGGCTGGCCGCGGCCGAAAGAATCATTAGCGGGAGCCGGCCATCCGAACCGCTCGTGATCGACGAGCTCGGCCGCCTGGAACTCGAAGGAACGGGCGTTTGGCCCGCGGGCGCGCCGGTTTTCGCCGACGTCCGGAGGGTCTGTCTTGTCGTCGTCCGGGACGCGCTC
>CAYSGA010000150.1:0-5517 GCA_964430165.1 uncultured Eubacteriales bacterium | reverse complement strand
TTCAGCTTCGAGGATTTCCGGTCCCAGCTCCGGCAGATCAAAAAGATGGGGTCGCTCCAGGGATTGCTCGGCCACCTGCCCCAGGCCGGGCCATTCAAGAACCTGGCCGGGGCCCAACTCGACGAAAAACGCCTGATTCATTATGAGGCCATCATCGGTTCGATGACGGCCGAGGAACGGGCCGACCCGAAAATCATCAACGGCAGCCGCCGCGCCCGCATCGCCCGGGGGAGCGGCCGTCCGGTAAGCGAAGTGAACCAGCTCCTCCGCCAGTTCCAGGACATGCG
The DNA here is from genome assembly GCA_964430165.1 of uncultured Eubacteriales bacterium. GTDB lineage: Bacteria > Acidobacteriota > Aminicenantia > Aminicenantales > UBA4085 > JAAZPG01. Next base: position 5,230 of record CAYSGA010000150.1, on the reverse strand, counting down.
GTCGATGATGAAAAAATCGGCCTTCCAGAAGATGTTGTCCTCGTTCCGGTAGAGAGGATCGCACATTTTTCCTCCAGCGGACAGTGAGTTGCCGGCCGATATCACGAAAACGGACCCCCGGAGCGGAGTGGGACCCTCGTCAGGGTGACGAAGCGGAGTGGGGTTCGTTTTCGTGAACAGGCCGGCTCGCGCTCCGATCGGCTGAATGCATTAACCCCTATCTTCCTGATATTCAAGAGAATACCGGATTTCAGTTGACTTGGCGACCGATATTGGCTATTATCTAACTCCATTTTAAAAGAACGGATTATCCACCCATGATGTCACTGCGTTTAATGAGATTCGGAGCTAAAGGCCAGCCCGCTTACCGGGTCGTCGTCATCGATTCCAAAAAGCCCCGGGAAAGCAAAGCGAAGGCGATTATCGGTTCCTATAATCCCCTGACCGACCCGGTCGAAGTCAAAATCGACCTCGAAAAGGCCAAATACTGGTTGGACCGGGGCGCCAAACCATCGGAAACCGTCAAGTCGCTGCTGGCCAAACTGCAAAAACCGGCTCGCAAGGCGTGATCCCCGGGGCGATTTCCCCAAGGAGGTTGACCATGAAGGAACTCGTTGAATTGATCGCTCAAGCGCTTGTCGACCAGCCCGAGAAAGTCGTCGTTTCCCAGATCGAAGGTGAGCAAACCACCGTCCTCGAACTCAAGGTCGCCCCCGAAGATTTGGGCAAGGTCATCGGCAAACAGGGTCGGACGGCCAGGGCTATCCGCCTCATCCTCGGGGCCGCCGGGATGAAACTGAAACGCCGCTTCACCCTCGAGATCATCGAAAAATAAGACCGTGAAACGCCTGGGCCGGATTCTTCGAACCCAGGGCCGCCGGGGGGAAATGAAGGCGGTCCTGGACGCCGTTCCCCGGGGACAAGGTTTTTTTTTCGAATCTTCGTAAAAGAACGCGACGGGTTCCGCGAATTCGCGGTCGAATCCCTGACCCCCTATAAGGACGCCCACACCCTGAAACTGCGGGGAGTCGATTCGATTTCGGACGCGTTGATGTTCGCCGGCCGGGACATCTTCGGACCCGACGAAGACATCGCCCCTCGGGCGGAAGATGAATTCATCATCGGGGACCTGACCGGATGCCGGGTCGCGACGAGGGACGGCCGCCCCGTCGGCCTCGTAAGGACGGTCTGGGAAACGAGCGGAGCGCCCCTCCTCGTCCTGGATCCGGCGGAAGGGAAGGACGAGATTTATATTCCGTTCAGCCGGAGCATCTGCCTCGAAATCGACGTGCGGGCCAAACGGATCGTCGTCGACCCGCCCGACGGCCTTTTGGACTTAAATGAGATTTGATATAATTACGATCTTCCCGGAAATGTTCCCGAGCGTATTTTCGGGGGGAGTCATCGGCAAGGCCGTCCAACGGGGACGGCTGGACCTGCGGGTGCATAATCTGCGCGACTTCACGACGGACAAGCACCAGCAGGTGGATGACCGGCCGTTCGGCGGCGAGGAAGGCATGGTCTTCAAGCCCGAGCCGGTCTTCGCCGCGGTGGAAGCGGTCCGGGGTCCGGAGGACACGCCCGTCTACCTCCTGTCCCCGTCGGGCCGGAGGTTCGACGACGGGCTGGCCCGGGAAATCGCTCTCCGGCCGCGGGTCGTTTTGATCTGCGGCCGCTATGAAGGCGTGGATGAGCGGGTCGCCCTTCGCGCGGCCACGGACGAGATTTCGATCGGCGATTACGTGGTCACCGGGGGCGAGCTTCCGGCCATGGTCATCGTCGACGCCGTCGCCCGGCACATCCCGGGCGTCGTCGGCAAGGAAGGGTCGGTCCGCAAGGAATCATTCGCCGACGGTTTGCTGGATTATCCCCAGTACACCCGCCCCCGGGATTTCCGGGGGATGAAGGTCCCGGGGGTTTTGTTCTCCGGCGACCATGATAAAATCGAAGCCTGGCGGCGTCGCAAGGCGCTGGAGAAAACCCGGCGGAGAAGGCCCGACCTTTTCGCCCGGTTGTCGCTCTCGCCCGAGGACCGAATGTTGCTCGACGAAATTGACAACGAAAGGAACGAACAATGAGCCTGGTTCAAGTGACGGATGACAAAGTCCTGAAAAAAGATCTGTCCCCCTTCGCCGTCGGCGACACGGTCAAAGTCCACGTCCTCATCAAGGAAGGCGACAAGGAACGCGTCCAGATTTTCCAGGGCGACGTGATCGGCAAGAAGGGCCGAGGGATGAGCGAAACGTTCACCGTCCGGAAGGTCTCCTTCGGCATCGGCGTGGAACGGATTTTCCCGCGCCAATCGCCCTGGATTAAAAAAATCGAGGTTGTCCGAAGCGGCCGGGTCCGCCGGGCAAAGCTGTATTACCTGCGGGGCCTGAAGGGCAAAGCGGCCAAGCTGCGCGAAAGCCGGTAAACCGCGCCTTGCCCGATTTCGAGATTGAGCGCCGGCATCTCGAAGCGGGGCGAAAGTTGATCGCCGGCGTGGATGAAGCCGGTCGCGGAGCCCTCTGCGGCCCCGTGATTGCCGCCGCTGTTGTCCTTCCTTCCGCCTGGTTCGACGGGCCCTGGCCCGAATGGGTCGACCGGCTCGACGATTCCAAACGCCTCACCCCCCGGAAGCGCGAGCTCCTGGACCGCTCGATTCGAAAAGAAGCCGCCGTCGGCCTCGGCCTGGCCGGCAACATCGAAATCGACGCGTTGAACATTCTCCGGGCTTCCCAGGAAGCCATGCGCCGGGCGGTGGCCGCGCTTCCGGTCTCCCCCGATATGGTTTTGGTGGACGGCCTCGCCGTCCGGGATTTTCCCCGGCCCCAGGAAGCCGTCATCGGCGGCGACCGGCGGTGCCTCTCGATCGCCGCCGCTTCCATCGTGGCCAAGGTCTTCCGGGACCGGATCATGGCCCGGTCCGCCCGGCGGTTCCCCGGCTATGGAATGGAACGGCACAAGGGATACGGCACCCGGGCCCATTATGAGGCCCTGGCCCTTTTCGGCCCCACCCCTTTTCACCGGAAGTCGTTTAATTTACAATACCAGCCGAAGCTTTTTAAAAATCCATGAGCATGAAGGCTGCCGATCGCGCCAAGGTCACTGAGAGGGCGGAGCGTTGCGTCCGGGCGGGAAAAATCGAGGAAGCGGTTGCCGAATATCAAAAACTCCTGGACGGCTCGGGCCAGGACGTTTCGATCGGCAACATCATCGGGGACCTTTGTCTCCAACTCGGCCAGGAAGACCGGGCCGTTCAACTCTTCCTCGCCAATGTCGAAACGCTGGAACGGCGCGGGGCCTATTCCCAGGCCCTGGCCATCGCCAAGAAAGTCAACAAGATCCGGCCGTCGGACCCGACGGGAATGGTCCGGGAGGGGGATCTCTACGGTCAACTGGGATTTTCGCTCGAAGCCAAGGACCAATACGCCAAGGCGGCCGAAGAACTCGAAAAACGCAACGAGACCAAGCCGCTGATCGTCCTTTATGAAAAACGGGCCCGGATCGACCGATCCGACCTGGTGACCCGGCTGAAGTTAGCCCGGCTTTACCTGGAGGAAACGAAAGAAGACCAGGCCCAGGCCGTTTTGAACGACGCGGCCGATTTGCTCTACGTCCGCAAGGAATATGACGAAGCCGAGAAAATTCTCCTCGAGGCCTTGGCCCTCGCCGACGACGACTTACGGACGCTGACGAACCTCACGAGGGTGTACCGGGAGATTAACCGGCTCGACGCATCGATGGCCCTCTTGGATCGGGCCATCAAGAAACGCGGCCCTCGAACGGATCTTCTCGGCTTGATGGCCCTTTTGTACGGGGAACTGGGGGAGAACGACAAGTCGGCCGAAATCTACGGGCGGATCCTCGCCGAAGAGCCGGGGAACCATGATGTCCGGGCGAAGGCGGGGATGACCGAAATCCGGCGTGGCCGCTTGGACGCCGCGCTCGAGATTTTTGATCCGCTCGTTTCGTTCTTCCTCCAGAAGAGCGACGAGGACAAAGCCGCCGGCCTGCTCGGGCTGATTCTCATGTCGGGCAAGATGCACCTTCCGACGCTGGAACGGTTGACCGGGGTTTTTCGCGGGGTCGGCCGGATGAAGGATATGGAAGTATCGCTGCGGGTTCTTCTCGCGGAATATCGTTCCGTGGGACAGGACAACGACCGCATCCGGGTCCTCCGCGAGCTCTTCATGCTCGCGCCGATGGATCCCGAGATCAAGCGCGAGGCGGAGACGCTGGGGGTCAAGACCGAACTCCGCAAATCGGCGATCGACAGGGGGTCGGAGGGCGGCGCGCCGGCGTCCGACGAGGACCGGGAAATGATCCGGTTGAACCTGGCCAAGGCCGAACTCTATCTGGAGCATGGCCTCACCCGGAACGCCCGCCGGATTCTGGAGAACCTGCGGTTACTTTATCCCGATGACCCGCGCGTCCAGAAAAAAATCGAGAGTCTCCGAAACGCTCCAAGCCTGGTCGTGGAAGAGGAAATCCCCGAAGTCGTCGAAGAGACCGGGCGCAAGGAGATCGATATCATGGGAGTGGCGCGCAGGTCCGCGACTCCCAAGGCTCCCGCCCCGGCGGCGTCCGTCCGTCCCATTTCCCCGGCGCTGGTCCCGCCGTCCGAACCGTCCAAGCTGGCCGAGACGATTCCCTCGGCGCCGGTTCAACATCTCGACCTCGAATCGCTCATTTCCGACATATCCTTGCCCCAACCGTCGCCCGTCGCCCCGCCCCTGCCGCCTCCTGAAGCCAAGCCACCCGTCGTTCCGCCGGCGCCGAACAAGAAAAAAGGGCCGTTTTTTTCCGTTCGCAGCGGTCAGGCCGCGTCCCGGACGGCGCCCGCCCCCGTCCCGTCCTTGGAAAACCCGCCGGCCGCGGCGGAGCCGCCGGAAGGTCCGCCCGGCTCCAAAGTCACGGCCGCGGAAATATTCGCCGGCTTGGATATCGGGCCGTTCGGCGCTCCGCAGGCCGCCGTCTCCCCGAGGTATATCGACATCGCCGATAAAATCGAGGAGGAGATCGAAGCCCTCGAAGCGGAATTCTACAAGCAGATCAAGGAGCGGACTTCGGTCATCGAGAAAGACCTGGTCGAAATCGTTCAGGAATTCCGCCGTCAGGTGGAAATCAAGCTGGATCAGCGGAATTACGAAGCCCGCTACAATCTGGGCGTGGCTTTTCTCGAGCAGAACTTGTACGAGGAGGCCATCGCCGAGTTCGAGCTGGCGGCCGACGATGCGGCCCGCGA
>CAYSGA010000149.1:0-5523 GCA_964430165.1 uncultured Eubacteriales bacterium | reverse complement strand
AGGCCGGGAAAATACACGCTTGTGGCCCGGGCATAGGCGGCCGCCTCCAAAGCCGTCCCGGGCCGGACATAATGAGACACGTCGGCGATATGAACCCCGAGTCGCCAGCCGCCGGCTTCGCGCCGGGCGATGGAGACCGCGTCGTCGAAGTCCTGGGCGGTATCGCCGTCGATAGTGAACGTTTTCCAGTCGCGGTAATCGGCCCGTCCGGAGTACGCTTCGGTCATCGGAACGGAGGCGATTTTCTCCGCTTCCGCCTCGACCTCGGGGGAAAACGCGTCCTCCAGCCCGTATTTTCGGATGATGATTCGGGCATCAACGCCGGGGGCATCGGGCCGGCCGAGAACCTCGACGACCTTCATGCCTCCCCGTTCGACGGCGACGATCTCCCCAGCCTCGGGAAAAAACGCGCCCCGGGAAACGATCGGGATTTCCTCCGCCGAGGGGGCCTCAAATGGGATGAAAAACGGCCGGCCGAAACGTTCACCAAACGTTCCCAGAAGCTGTTTTTTTACCTTTTTGACGATCCGGACGACCTTGCCCTCGGGCCGCCCGTCGCGGCCGGTTGCGCTCACCATGACCTCGACCAGGTCCCCGTTCATCGCCCCGGCGGCGAACCGGGCCGGGACGAAAACGTCCCCGCCCCCGCCGGCATCGGAAACGACGAAACCGAATTCCCGGCCGAATGTTTCAAACCTCCCTTTCCGAAGGTCGGCGGCCGGCGGCAGGAGCCAGCGGTCCTTGACCCGGCGGATCAATTTTCGATGGACAAGGTTTTGGAGGCGGTCCTCGATCTTGGCCCGGGATTTGCGGTCGACCCGGAGCTCCTTGAAAATTTCCGGAAGTTCCAGGCCGTGCGGATTCCGGCGGAGGAGGCCGAGAATCCGGGCTTCATCGGTTTGGGCTTTGGACATGAACGCCGATCCTTTCGTTTCCGGGGGCGGCGGTCCGTCCCCGGGGGACTCGCTTCGATTCAATAATAAAAAAGAGACGCATAAGGAACCCGGTGTTTTCCCCGGATGCTTTTAACGAGCCGAATCTCGATCGCGGATTTTTTTTCACGACCTCCGAGTTCCGGATGATCCCGGCCGACGGCGGCGGCGGCCGTCCGGCGGGCGTCGGGGGAGGCCGCCGCGCGGAGGGCGACGTCGATTCTCCCGTCCAGGCGTTCGAGAGCTTCATCGTCCGGCCGCTCGGCGGAAAGAAGAACGAGGGCGTTCTCGTATTCCGGCAGGATCGCCGAAAGCTCGGAAGGCCTCCGGGCCAGGAATTCCTCCACGGCCGCCCGGGCCTCCCTCTTTTTTCCCGGGGCTTTCGCCCCGTCCGCGGGACGCTTTCCTCCCACTTCCCGCTCCCGGCGGCGTTCAAACGCCCGCTCAACGGACGCCCGGCAGAAGGACAGGGAGCGGATTTTTCCCGGGGCATGGGCCCGGCCGGGCCGGAGGGCAAACGACTGATCGATTCCCTCGAGAACCGCCTCGAGGGGAATTCCGGCGGATTCCCACGCCGCAATCAGGCTCACGTCGGCCGGCGAGAGGGAAAACGGCGCTCCGCGCAGGGCGATGAAGCGGTCGGAAATTCCGCGGAAATACCGCTCCCGAAGGGTCGTCGCTTTCGGATCGTCCATCGTTCGTAAAAAGGCGGCTATCACCGTTCGGCCGCCCGGTCCTTCTGCCTTTCATAAATGATCCGGAGCCCTTCCAGGACGAGGTTCGGCTCGCAGACATCAATCGCCGGGACTTCGGAAGCGATCTGCTCGCCGAATCCGCCCGTGGCTACGACCTTCGCCTTCTCCCCCAATTCTTTCCGGAGCTCGGCGATGATGGTCTGGGTCAGGCCGACATAACCGAAGTACAGGCCCGATTGCATGCTGCCCACCGTCGTTTTCCCGATGATCCCGGCCGGTTTGCGGATTTCGATCCGGGGAAGTTTGGCCGTCTTGAGATAGAGGGCCTCGGCCGAAATCAGAATCCCGGGCGCGATCGCTCCGCCCAGGTACTCGCCTTTGGCCGAAATCGCGTCAAACGTCGTGGCCGTGCCGAAATCGACGACGATGCACGGACCGCCGTATTTTTCGTGGGCGGCGACGCTGGCCGAGATGCGGTCCGCCCCGACCTCGGCCGGGGCGTCGTACAGGATGGGCATACCCGTGCGCAGGCCGGGTCCGACGACGAGCGGCCGCCCGCCGAACATCGACCGGCAAAGCGTCTGGAAAATCGGAGTCAGCGGCGGAACGACGCTCGAGATGATCGCGGACTTGACCGCCGCCGGATCGATCCCGCCCATGCGGAGGAGATTATGAAGAATGATCCCGTATTCATCGCAGGTTTTGTCCCGGTCCGACCGGATATGCCAATCCCGGACGAGTTTTCGGCCGTCGAAGACGCCGACGGCCACGGTGGTGTTTCCGATATCGCAGGCCAAGAGCATCGTTTCGCTCCTCGTTCGACTCCCGGGATTCCGGAAACGCTCCGGAGCCGATCCGTCCTCCTGATTATACCCCAAATCCGGCGCGGTGGCCTTTCCCCCGAGAATTTTCTCCGAGTACGCGCGGAAGAAATGAAAGTCGAGACGCATGTTTCCGGGCGAAGGACCGGATCATTCACGGAGGAGAACTCAGCGTTTGCCGTCGACGGCCTTGAGTTCCTCGACCAGGACTTTCTTGAACTCGGCCGAAACAATGTCCCGGGCCCGATCCTCCATTTCCGCCTGGTTACGGAGGATCTCCTGCCGGATCACGTCCCGGATTTTCCGTTCGACGTCGTCGGTCCACTCCGGGATATTTCCCGTATCGGGAGCCACCGGCGCATTTCCGACGGAAGCGGTTTCGGGAAGGCTTTGGGGTTCGAGGAAAGGGTCCTCGGGAAGCGAGGGAAGCTCTTTTTTCCGGTCGATCGTCGTCCGGATGCGTCCGAGGAGCGTGTCTCCATCGAACGGCTTCTGGATCAGCCCGTCGTGTCGGATCACGGAAATCTTGGCCATGTCGACGGTCTCAAAAGATCCGCGCAGAAGAAACAGGGCCGCCGTCCGGTAGGCCGGTTGGGAACAGAGGAACGCGGCGACGTCGTAACCGTCCATTCCGGGAAGGGTCAGAGCGACCAGGGCGGCGTCGGGGGAAAATTCGGGCAGCATCCGGATCGCGGCCAGGCCGTCGGAAGCGGTCCGGACTTCGAATTCGGCAGCGGGCAGGGCCGTTTCCACGGCCTTTCGAACCAGCGGGGAGGCGTCGGCCAAAAGGATTTTCGAGTTCATTTCAATAATCCACCCGGATCGAATCCGGACCCAGCAGCGATTCGAGCGACATCATCAATTCGTCCGTGGGAGTCACACCCTTCAATTCCGGAGTCTGGAGGATCACCCGGTGTCCCGAAGGCGTTTCGAGTTCGAACACGGCCGGGCACTCGCCCGGCGATTTCTCCAGCGCTTCCCGCATGTCCTGGAGAAAGGCATCGTCGAAGTCGCGGGCCGGGAGGCGGACGACGAATTTCCTGGCCAGCGTTTGGGCGGCCTCGTCGAGGGGCAGAATCTGGGACAGGTAGACTTTATGAATTTCGCCGTCGAGCTGGTGCCGGCCCTTGACCCAGACGAGGCTTCCTTCCTGGAGGGCGTTGAAGAAACGTTTGTAGGGTTCGGGATAAACGACGACCTCGATCCGGCCGGTCATGTCCTCCAGTTGAAAAACGGCCATCCGCTCTTCCTTCTTCGTTTTCTTCACCTGGAAATCGGCGATCACCCCGGCCACCCGGATTTCGTCGGGGATGTCGGCTTCCTCCTCGAAAGACGCCGTGGAATGAGAGGTCAGCCGGGGAAGAATTCGCTGATATTGGGAGAGAGGGTGTCCGCTGATGTAGAAACCGAGAGCTTCCTTTTCATGGGACAACTTGAGCATTTCATCCCACTCCGGGATCGACCCGATATCGGACGGAATGTCCGGCGGCCCGAGAGCGTTTCCGCCGAAAAGCAGGGACTGGGTCGACCCCCGGGATTTCTGAACCTCGTGGTTGTATTCAATCAGGGCGTCGATCAGGCGAAAACTCCGCGACCGGGATAGGCCGAGCGAATCGAAGGCCCCCGCCTTGATCAGGCTTTCCAGAACTTTCCGGTTGACAACCCGGCTGTCGGCGTCGCGAACGACGTCGAAGATCGTCTTGAATTCGCCCCGCTCCCGGCGGACGGCGATCAGGGCCCGGGCCGAGGTCTCGCCGACGTTTTTGACCGCGGCCAGGCCGAAGCGGACGGCCCGGTTCTCCACGATGAAATCAAAATCGCTTTTGTTGATGTCGGGCGGCAGGACCTCGAGGCCGAGGGCCTGGCATTCGGCGACGTATTTGACGATCTGGGCGGTCGCACCGCGCTCCGCTTCCGAGGTCATCAGCGCGGCCATGAAATGATGCGGGTAATGGGCCTTGAGATAGGCCGTTTGATAAGCCAGGGCGGCATAGGCGGCGCTGTGGGACTTGTTGAATCCGTACTCGGCGAACTTGGCGATCTGGTCGAAAATTTTCGCGGCCTTGGCCGGCGAAATGGCGCCTTTCCGTTTCGCCCCGGCCAGGAAATTCTCCTTCTGGGCGTTCATGATGTCGGCCTTTTTTTTCCCCATGGCCTTGCGGAGAAGGTCGGCCTTGCCCAGGGAAAAACCGCCGAGTTCCACTGCGATCCGCATCACCTGTTCCTGGTAAATGATCAGGCCGCGGGTTTCCTCGAGAATCGGTTTGAGCTCGGGAACATCGTAAACGATCTGTTCCGGGTGAAATTTCCGCTTGACGAAGTCATCGGCCATTCCGCTTTTCAGCGGTCCCGGCCGGTAGAGGGCGTTGAGGGCGATCAGGTCGCGAAATTCGTCGGGCTTGAAACTCCGGAGGAGCGTTTTCATCCCCTGGGATTCGAATTGGAAAACGCCGTCGGTGCTGCCGGCCTTGAAAAGATCGAACGTCGGGCCGTCATCCGGCGGCAGGGCGTCCATGTCCGGGGCCGTTCCGAAATCCTTGACGATCAGATCCTGGGCGTCGCGGATGACGGTCAGGTTGCGTAAACCCAGGAGGTCCATTTTCAGAAGGCCGATCGCCTCGATTTCGCCCATGGCGAACTGGGTCGTGACTTCGCCCTTGGCCGATTGGTAAAGGGGGAGGAATTCGGTCAGCGGCCGGGGGGTGATAACCAATCCCGCCGCGTGGATTGAGGGGTGGCGGATCTGGCCCTCGACCTTCTCGGCGATATCCAGGAGGGTTTTGATCTTGGGGTTTTTATCGCAGTAATCCTTCAGCGGGCCCTCGCTGTTCACCGCGGCCGCGAGTTTGACGTCCGGGCCGAGGGGGACCATCTTGGCCACCCTGTCGACTTCGCCTAAGGGGATCTCCAGAACGCGCCCCACGTCGCGGATGGCTGCCCGGGCGGCCATCGTCCCGAAGGTGATGATCTGACTGACGTTGGCCTGGCCGTATTTCTCGGTGACGTAGGAAATCATCTCGCCCCGGCGGCGGGCGCAGAAATCCATGTCGATATCGGGCAAACTGATCCGCTCGG
>CAYSGA010000148.1:0-5525 GCA_964430165.1 uncultured Eubacteriales bacterium | reverse complement strand
CGCTACGCTGAACCCCTGAGGGGGGCCTCGCCGCCCCCCTCAAACTCCCCGGCGGTTTTGCGTTCAAGGAATAATCTTCCTATTGATGCAAGAGTTTTCGAGACGCAAAACGCGTGTCCCGACCCATGCTGACGCGCTTCGGCGTCCGTCTCCTGCTCGCCGCCGTCCTGGCCCTGTTCGGCGCGGCCACGAGCGGGGCGAATCTCCTTTACCTGGTCGACGGCATGCTCTGGTCGATCCTGATCGCCTCCTGGTGGTGGTGCGGCCGGAATCTGAGAAACATCGGCGCCCGGACCGTTTTCCCCGAACAGGTTTTCGTCGATACGGAATTTCCACTGGCCGTTTTTCTGAAAAAAGAGGCGGGCGGACGGGCCCATTTTTTAAAACTCCGGTCGCCGTCCCGGGAAGCGTTTCTCGCCGTATTGAACAAGGGGGAAGAAAGCGCCGTCACCATTCCCGCGGTTCTTCCCCGGCGGGGCCTGAACGAAATCGGGGACATGTGGCTGGAAAGCGATTACCCGTTCGGCCTGTTCCGAAAACGGCGGCGGGTCACCGGCCTGGTCGGCCTTGTCTTCCCGCGTGTCTTCGAAATCTACGGCCGCCAGGCATCCCCCGCGGTCCGGGGTGAGGAGGTTTCGCTGCCGCGGCGGGGCGGAGGCGAGGATTTTTACGGCCTCCGGGAATACAACGACGGCGAGGACGCCCGGCTCATTAATTGGAAACTGACGGCCAAAACCGGAAAACCCATCGTCAAGGAATACGCCGAACAGGTCGGCAACCGGATCACGATCACGGTCGAGGACGCCGAAGGCCCGGAATCGGAACGGCAAATATCGGAAGCGGCGTCCCTGGCCAAGTATTTCATCGACGCCGGCGCCGACGTCCGGCTTCGGACGCCGGAGGCGACGGTCGCCTTCGGCCACGGGCTCATCCATCTCGGCCTGATTTTTAAAACCCTGGCCCTCCTCGGCCGGGGCAAGACCGTCGAACGCTTCGAAAAGCCGCTCCCAAAGATAAAATCCCCCGCTTTCCCGGAGGAGGCCCCCCTCTCGCCCTTCGCCTATCCGACCGTCCTGGTCGCCTTCGCTTCGTTGTTCCTGATCGAGGAACTCAACCCCCTGGTCCTCGTCGGCTACGCTGCGATTTTTCCCTTCGCCTGGTTGGGCGACCGGAAAAAACGATACCTCCTTCCCCGCTCCGCCTTCGACCTTTTCGCCGCCCTTTACCTCCTGTTCTTTTTGTTTGTCGACCTTCCCCGGGCCGGGTCCCTTTGGGCCGTGTCCCGGCTGGTTTTGTTCATCCTGGCCTATCTTTCCTTCACTCCGAAATCGGGCCGGGCGCCGGCCCAACTCCTGACGGCGGCCTTTCTTATTTTCTTTCTCGCCTCCGGCCAGGCCTTGAGTCTCTGGTATTTCGCTTTTTTCCTCGTCTTCTTCCTTTCCGCCGGAGCCTGGATGATCGACCGGCGGGATCCCCGTCCGCGGCCGCGCCGGCCGAACTGGGGCCGGTCCCTCGCTTCCGTCGTGGGGACGGCGACGGTGCTGGCCGCCGTCGCCTTTGTCGCCCTCCCCCGCCCCTATAGCGCCCGGATGCAGCAACTCTTGGCCAGTACGGGACTGACCCGTTTTCAGCTTTCGATGCGGAGCTTTTCAGGCATGTCCGAACAGGTCGAGCTGGGATATCTCGGCCCGATTCACAAAAACACGGCCCGGGTCATGCGAGTCACCCCGGGCGGGGCGGAGGGGGTCCCGGCTCCCGACTTTATTCACGTCCGCGGCGCGGCCTTCGACTATTTCGACGGCCGCCGCTGGCGGAAATCGCCCGTCGGCTTCTCCTATGAAATATCCGGCCGGACGCTTCAATCCCGCCGGACGATGGCCTGGATGGGGCGGGAAAAAGGGATGATCACCGGCCCGGAATATGATCCCCTGAAGCCCTCCCGAGAGGAAACTTTCGTCCTTTACCCCCTCTTGAACTCGAGCCTCATTTTCTTCGTCGGCGCGCCCGGGGCGATTGAAGCGAATGTTCAGGGGTCCTTCTTTGATTTCACCGATACGGTCTACTTTCCCGGCGCCTACCCCGAAGGGATCCGGTACCGGATTTTGTCGCAGCGCCGGGAGCCCGGTTTTTCCCGGTCGATCGTGAAGTACGAGGAGCTGCTCCAAACCTATTTCCTCCAGCTCCCGGGCCCGAACGAACGGATGCTGCGTCTGGCCGTTCAGTTCGCCGGCCGGGCCGACGATCCCCGGGGCAAGGCCGCCGCCGTCGAAACCCGCCTCCGCGACGGCTTTTCCTATTCCCTGGCCGCCGCTCACGGCCGCCAGGACATCGACGGGTTTCTTTTCGATTCCAAGGCCGGCAATTGCGAGTACTTCGCCACGGCCATGTGCCTGATGCTCCGCCACCTGGGAATTCCCTCGCGCCTGGCCGTCGGCTTCCTCGGCACGGAATGGAACGCCTATGGGAACTTTTTCGACATCCGGCAGAGCGACGCCCACGCCTGGGTCGAGGCGTATCTCCCGGAATCCGGCTGGACGACCTTCGACCCGACACCGCCCGATTTCTCCCAAAAAGGGGCGGTCTCGTTTTTCGCCCGGGTCTGGACGGTATTGAACCAGAAATTCGAAGCCCTCCAATTCCGCTGGTACCGTTACGTCGTCGGTTACGACACGTACACCCAGAAGAACTTCATCTATAACCTCGTCCGAAAAATCGCCGACGCATTTATTCCTATCCTCATCGGCCTGGCCGCGCTGGCCGCGGCCGTACTCCTCTTCCTGAAATGGAGATCCCGGGGGCCGTTTCCGACCTGGAAGCCGTCCCGGAAAAAACCTGAGGATTTCTACGAAACCCTCCTCAGCCGTCTTGGCCGGGCCGGGTTTCCCCGCCGTCCGTCCCAGACGGCCGCCGAATACGCCGGGGAGATCAGCGCCGCTCACCCGGAATTAAAATCGATCTCGGGGCTGGCCGACCGCCACTACGACCTCCGGTACGCCGGGCGGAAGTTGGCCGAGCCGGAACAGGCTGAAATCCTCCGGGTTTCCAACGACCTGGCCTCGGCCGCCCGGCGGATCAAGCGGCGCAAGCGCTGAGAAATCGGTGCCAGGTTACTCATTCCCCTATTTCAAGCAGGATATAGCGCAATCATATAAAGGCCATTGGAAATAGGGGAATGAGTAACCTGGCACCGATATCAAACCGCCGGCGCCGAGCCTCCCATTGACAGGCCGGCGGCGGTTCGGATAACCTTGGCCCTGCGTATGAAAACATTCCGCAAAGAGCTGTTTTTCGAAATCCCGAGCCGGCGCGGGTTCGTCAACATCACCCCCCAGGTCGACGCCTTCCTCGAGGAAAGCGGCATCCGCGAAGGCCTGTGCCTGGTCAATTCCATGCACATCACTTCGTCCGTTTTCATCAACGACGACGAAAGCGGCCTGCATCACGACTTCGAGGTCTGGCTGGAAAAACTCGCCCCCCACGAACCGGTCAAGTCCTACCGCCACAACGGTTTCGAGGACAACGCCGACGCCCACCTCAAGCGGCAGGTCATGGGCCGGGAAGTCGTCGTCGCGGTGACGGGCGGAAAGCTCGATTTCGGCACATGGGAACAGATTTTCTACGGCGAATTCGACGGGCGCCGCCGCAAGCGGGTCTTGGTCAAGATCATCGGCGACTGAAAGGCCATCGGCGCCGGAACGCGGCCGGTCAGGTTTTCGCCCCGGCTTTGCGCAGAACGCGGCCGGCAAGCGCTCCCGTGTGTTCGCCGTCCCGGACAGTGATTGCGCCGTTGACGACGACCAGATCGATTCCCGCCGGGTACTGATGGGGATCCCTCCACGTCGCCCGATCCGCGACCGTCGCCGGATCGTAAACGACCAGGTCGGCGAATGCACCCTCCCGAATGACTCCGCGGTCCGCCAAACCGAACGTCTCCGCGGGGACGGATGTCATTTTTCGGATCATCGCTTCGGCTGAAAGGAGTTTTTCCTCGCGGACATATTTTCCCAGGACGCGGGGGAACGTCCCATAAACGCGCGGATGGGGTTTCCCCGTCGAGAGAATTCCGTACGGTGCCCGCACCGCGCCGTCCGCGCCTATCCCGACCCCGGGATGCACGAGAATCCGGCCCAGGTTGCCCTCGGTCATCATGAACAGCACCGAATCGACCAGGTCTTTTTCCTCGACGATCAGGTCCCGCATGAAGTCGTACGGCGGCTTTCTCGCCTTTTGAGAGGCCGTCCGGACATCCAGGCCCTCAACCCACTTGTTTTTCGATGTGAAAACCGCGGAGACGACGACTTTGTCCCACGACCCGAATTTTGTTTCGCGTTCGGCGACATACTCCCTAAGCCGGCCGTCCAGGGCCGGATCCTTGAGTCTCGCCAGGAATTCCTCCGTGGTCCCCTCCCGGGCCCAGGTCGGGAAGTTGATGCTGAGGCCGGTCGATCCGGCAATATAGGGATAACGGTCGGCCCGGACGGCAAGCCCCTCTTCATTCGCCCGGTCAAGCAGGGCCAGCGCTTCGTCGATCTTTCCCCAATTACGGGGAAACGCCGTCTTGAAGTGGGAGATCTGGAGTTTGACCCCGGACACGCGGGCGGCGTCGATGGCTTCTTCCAAGGCTTCGATCAGGAGATCACCCTCGTCCCGCATGTGGGTGGCGTAAACGCCGTCCCGACCGGCGACGATTTTGCAGAGCTCGACGATCTCCCCGGGAGAGGCAAAACTGCCCGGAGTGTATTCCAGGCCCGTGGACAGGCCGAACGCTCCGGCGTCCATATTTTCGGCGACGATTTTCCGCATCCGGTCCAATTCGTCGGGTTTCGGCGGCCGGTCGTTGAAACCCATCGCCGCCCCGCGCACCGCGCCGTGGCCGACGAGCGTAGCGTAATTGAGGGCCGCCCCGCCCTTTTCCAGCCGGGCGAAAAATCCACCGAGGTCCCGCCAATCCATTTCCACGTCGTATTCCGTCCTGGCGACGGACTTCAGTTCTTCGCGGACGTCGGCGGCGACGGGAAACGGCGAGGACCCGCAATTTCCGCTGATGAGCGTCGTCACCCCCTGCCGGATGGAGCTTTCGGCCAGGGGGTTGGCCAGGAGCCCGATATCGGAATGATCGTGGACGTCGATGAACCCGGGAGCGACGGCCTTGCCCGCGGCTTCAACGACGGCCCGGCCGCGGCGTCCGGGGATTTTGCCGACGGCCTTGATCCGCGCGCCGGCAATGCCGATATCGGCCCGGACGGGCGCGCCGCCCAGGCCGTCATAGACCAGTCCGCCTGTGACGACGAGGTCGTATTCCTTCCCGGTCGAGCACCCCTGCAAGAGCAGCCCGCTCCCGCCTGACAACGTCGTCCAAGCCGCGGCCGTCCCGGCCGTTTTCAAAAAATCCCGGCGTCTAATTGTATGACTCATGTTGATCTCCGTATCAAAGACATGATGCTGTTTAATCGGACGGAAATCAAGAGAGGTCGCATCCTTTGAAATATTCCCCATGACCGAAATTGGGATAAATGCGACCTTCG
>CAYSGA010000147.1:1706-5528 GCA_964430165.1 uncultured Eubacteriales bacterium | reverse complement strand
CGTTCCCGAGCTCGATATACCTGCGGACGCCTCCGAACACCTGGACATGAGGCAGGAGAGCGGCGATTTTCATCAGCGGACGACTCGCGCGTTATTCTACCAAAGGACCGCTTCCTTCCGCTACGCCGGCTTTTTTAACCCTTGGCGTCAGGCAACGCAGAAAACGAATCCTTACTCGACGACTCTCCGGCCGTGAAAACATGTGTCAGACTTTATCCCGGAGACAACCCCCTGGAGCGGAGTGGGACCCTCGTCAGGGTGACGCAGCGGAAGGGGGATTGTCTCCGGGATCAGGCCGACCCAGGACTCGTCGTTCGGGTCAAGCTGTTTGACAAAAAGGGCTTTAAAAAATATACTAAAGCGCGCTTTTGAACGCTCGTACCCATATGGCTAGGTAGCTCAGTTGGTAGAGCGAAGGACTGAAAATCCTTGCGTCGGCGGTTCAATTCCGTCCCTAGCCATTCCCCTCATCCCCCCTCCCTCAGAACCGGTAGCTCACGGAGAAATGCGGGACGACGATCGTCATCCCGTAAACGCCCGGCATGGCCGCGGCGTTGGCCGCGATCGCCTCGATCGTCCGTTCCTTCCCCAAAAGCAATTCCAGGCCGAAGTCGATTTGAAGGTTCCCGGCCGTCCGGCCGAAACCGAGGGTTAACCCTGAATAACCGAAGCTCGGGAGAAGAATGTTCATCGTCCGGTCGGGCGCGGGCGAGGGGTCGTTATAGAATCCCGCCCGGACCGCCCAATCCCCACAGAAGAGGTATTCGGCGCCGACCCGGATCTGAAGCTTGTTCTCCCAATACATCTCCCGTTGTGTGTTTCCCGCCGCCGTCATGAGCAGCGTCCAGAACGAATCCTGATACGTCGTCTCCAGGATGTCCAAGGTCTTCCAGTTCGTGTATTGAACATCGGCCGTGATCGTCAACCGGTCCATCGGTTTCACGGCCACGCCCGCGGCCAGCCAGGACGGCCAGGTGATGGGCCGCTCGATCTCGGTCTCCCCTGGATATCCCAGATATTCGAGCATGGAGATGCCCGCCGTGCCGGAGAATTTGATCGTCGCGGGCGTCCGGTAGGCGAGCCCGAGACTGATTTTGTCGCTCGGCTTGTACAAAACCCCCAGGGCGGCGCCAAAACCCCACCCGTTAAGCGTTTCTTCGTACTGGCTGAGATCGACGATGGTTCCGGAACTCAAATAAATATACCCGGCGTAGGTATTCAGGTTGAAGAAGCCGTAGGAAATGTCGATTTGGGCTCCGAACGAAAGGGAGTCATTCACCTTGTAGGCGATCGTGGGAGCGACCGTGAAAACACCGATCCGGCTCGACCAGTCGACGGCCGTCCCGCCTCCGGAAAGGGCGGCCATGTCATTCGAATCCCAGGCCGACCCGAGCCCCGAGGGCGTGAAAATTCCGATCCCGGCGACCAGGTGATCGTCGATCGGCTGAATCCATCCTCCCAGCCCGCCCAGGTAATGCTTGGTCGGCGATTCGGCGTTCACCTGGTCGCCTCTCATGAGGGAAAAACGGTAGGACGCGGACGGCATCACATCGAACAGGTTGAAGCCGAGGGTCGGTTTGTCGACGAAACCGAGGCCCGCCGGGTTCCAATAAATCGCGCTGAAATCATCGGCCAGACCGACAAACGCTCCGCCCATCGTCACCGCCCGGGTTCCCAACCCGTTTAAATTCAAGCCGTTGGCGAACGCCGCGGGCGCGACCGCCGTCGCTGCGATCAGAAAAGCCGCCGTTATGATTTTTTTCATAATGATACCTTGATCAGAACAGGATCAGACCCATTTTGATAACAATATTCCCCTTCTTTGTCAACGCGCAGTCGTCTTCGCCAGATGAACGGCGACAGGTTGTTTTTACTGGGCGGCGAAGATAAATCCTCCCTTGCCGTCGACGTCGACTTTCACCGTGTTCCCTTCCTTGATTTCGCCGGCCAAAATCCTCATGGCCAGCAGGTTCTGGATTTCCTTCTGGATGACCCGCTTGAGCGGCCGGGCCCCGTAGACCGGGTCGTACCCCAGGTCGGCCAGCAGGGCCTTGGCTTTCGCCGTCGCCTCGATCCCGATTTTGCGGTCGGCCAGCCGTTTCCGAAGAAGGTCCAGCTGAAGGTCGACGATCCCGGAAATGACCTCCCTGGACAGCGGTTTGAAGACGATGAGTTCGTCGAGCCGGTTGATGAACTCCGGCCGGAAATGCCCTTCCACGAGCATTTTAACCTCGGCTTCCGCGGCCGCCCAATCCCGGGCCCGGTCCTTGAGGATCGCGCTTCCGAGGTTGGAGGTCATGATGACGATCGTGTTCTTGAAATCGATCGTCCGGCCCTGGCCGTCGGTCAGGCGGCCGTCGTCCAGGATCTGCAGGAGGACATTGAATACGTCGGGGTGCGCTTTTTCGATTTCGTCAAGCAGGACGAGGGCGTAAGGCCGCCGCTTGATGGCCTCGGTCAACTGTCCTCCCTCCTCGTAGCCGACATATCCGGGAGGGGCTCCGATCAAGCGGGCGACGGTGTGCTTTTCCATGTATTCCGACATGTCGAGCCGGATCATAGCCTTTTCGGTATCGAAGAGAAATTCGGCCAGGGCCCGGGCCAATTCCGTTTTTCCGACGCCGGTGGGCCCCAAAAAGATGAACGAACCGAGGGGCCGGGAGGCGTCCTGGATGCCGGCCCGGGCCCGGCGAACGGTATCCGAGACCGCCCGAAGCGCCTCGTCCTGCCCGATCACCCGGCGACGCAACGTCTCCTCCATCTTGATCAGCCGGGCCAGGTCGCTCTCGAGCATCTTGGCCACCGGGATGCCGGTCCATTTCGAAACGATCTCGGCCACGTCCTCCTCGTCCACTTCTTCCTTCAACATTTTCCGCGTCTTCTGAACCGAGGCCAAGTCGGCGGACAACCGCTCGAACTGTTTTCCGGCTTCGATTTTTTCCCCGTAGCGGATTTCGGCTACCCGCTCGAGGTCGCCCCGCCGCTCCGCCGCCTGCTCCTCGTTGCGTAGCCGGTCCTGCTCGGTTTTCAGGGCCTTGATCTTGTCGATGAGCTCTTTTTCCCGCTTCCACTGGGTTTTCAGGATGTCGGCCCGTTCGTTCAGGCCAGCCATCTCCGCGCCAAGCTTCTGGAGCTTATCCTTTCCCGCAGAGTCGTTTTCTTTTTTCAAAGCCTGGCGCTCGATTTCGATCTGGCGGATGCGCCGCTCCAGCTCGTCGATCTCCTCCGGCATGGAATCAATGGCCATCCGGATCCGGGAGGCAGCCTCGTCGACCAGGTCGATGGCCTTGTCCGGGAGGAAACGGGTGGTGATATACCTGTTGGACAGCGTCGCCGCCGCGACCAGGGCGGCGTCCTTGATCTGAACGCCGTGATGGACCTCGTATTTTTCCTTGAGACCGCGCAAAATCGAGATCGTGTCCTCGACCGTGGGCTCCCCGACCATGACCGGCTGGAACCGCCGCTCCAGGGCAGCGTCTTTTTCGATGTGCTTGCGGTATTCGTTGAGCGTCGTCGCTCCGACGCAATGGAGCTCGCCCCGGGCCAAGGCCGGCTTGAGGAGGTTGGAAGCGTCCATCGCCCCTTCGGCCGCGCCCGCCCCGACGATCGTGTGCAGTTCGTCGATGAAGAGGACGATGTCGCCCTCGGATTCCTTGATTTCCTTGAGGATGGCCTTCAACCGGTCCTCAAATTCGCCGCGGAACTTCGTCCCGGCAAGCAACGCGCCGACGTCCAGGGCAACGAGGCGCTTGTTTTTAACCGAGGCCGGCACATCGCCGTCGGCGATTCGCTGGGCCAGGCCTTCGACGACCGCGGTTTTCC
>CAYSGA010000147.1:0-1696 GCA_964430165.1 uncultured Eubacteriales bacterium | reverse complement strand
AGGACGGGATTGTTTTTCGTCCGGCGCGAGAGAACCTGAATGACCCGCCGGATCTCGTCTTCCCGGCCGATGACCGGGTCGAGTTTGCCCTGGCGGGCCATGGCCGTGAAATCGCGCGTGTATTTTGACAGGACCTGGTATTTGCTTTCCGGCTCGGGGTCGGTGATCCGCTGCGTCCCCCGGACGGAGGCCAGCGCCTGGAGGACGGTTTCTTCCGTGATCCCCGCCTCGGCCAGCAAACGGCCGGCCTCGCTTTTCGGGTCCTTGATCATCGCCAGAAACAGATGCTCCGTCGAGACGTATTCGTCCTTGAGGGCGGCGGCTTCTTTTTCGGCCAGGTTGAGCGTCCGGTGCATCCCTTCGGAAAGCCGGACTTCCCCGCCGCGCGCCTTCGGCCGCCGGCTCAGCCCGGCTTGGACGTTCTCCCGGAGGCGCGCTTCGGGCACGCCGAGCTTGGCCAGGACAGCCCGGACGATGTTTTCGTCCTGGGTTAAAAAAACAGCAAGCAGGTGCTCCGGCGTCACCTCGGCGTGGCCAAGCTCCGCCGTTTTCGCCTCCGCGGCCTGAACGGCTTCCTGCGACATGACCGTAAATTTTTCCCAACGCATCGCGGTTCTCCCTTTCGGCGCCGTTTACGCGGCATCCGAAACAAGTAGATAAATCCGCTAATTTCTTTTGTCAAGTCAAGCCCCTTTTTCATCTTTTTTTTGACCGGGAAAAGGCCTCCCGATTCCCCTTGACAAACCATAAAAAGTTGCTATTTTGGATTCGTCCCATAATGCGGAGTGGATCATGGAAGAAGTCGAAATCTCAAGTTGGGTGACGCTTGACGCGGTCAAAAAGAAAGCCGAGATCCACGAGACCGTCGGCAATCTTCAGACCGGTCATTCCATGTCCGTCTTCTGCCAGATAGAAGAGGACTTATTGGAGCTCGTCTACAGCGATTCCGTCGCCAACACGCTCCGCCGGTACGAGGACAAGGACGAATTCGAAATCGGCATCAAGCAGCGGAAGGAAGAGGACGGCGAGGCGCCTTACGACAACGACAAGGAATTCGACGACAAGAATTTCGACGACGATGACGATGAGGACGAGGACGAGGATTACGACGAAGATAAAGACGGGGAAGAGGGCAAAGAGACCTGACGGATTTTCTCGACCAGCCGGTTCAATAAATTCAAGGCCTCGATCGGCGTGAGCCGCGACGGGTCGCAGTCCGAAAGCGCCTCCCGGATTTCCCGGAACGCGGCGAGTTCCCGGTCATTGGAAAAAAGAAAGCCTTGATTTGGGTCCGGATTCCCCGTCTCCGATAACGCCAGCCGCGGGCGCCCCGCCTCGTCCAACTCCCGTTTTTCCAAGTTGAAGAGGATTTCTCGGGCCCGGACCACAACCGGCGCCGGAATCCCGGCCAGCTTGGCCACGTGGATGCCGTAGCTCCGGTCGGAGGGGCCGGGAGCGATTTTCCGCAGGAAGACGATATCGTCCTTCCATTCCTTGACCGTGACGTGGGCGTTCTTGATCCGGGGATGGGTCAGGGCGAGCTCCGTCAGCTCATGGTAGTGGGTCGCAAACAGCGTCTTGGCCCGGACTTCTTCCTGGTCGTGGAGGTATTCAGCCACCGCCCAAGCCAGGCTCAACCCGTCAAACGTGCTGGTCCCCCGCCCGATTTCGTCAAGCAGGATGAGGCTCCGGGAAG
>CAYSGA010000146.1:0-5577 GCA_964430165.1 uncultured Eubacteriales bacterium | reverse complement strand
CGGGGTCGAGGTAATAGATGCCCTCGAAGTAGTTGACCTTGAGGTCGAAGAAGGTATTCGGGCTCATGATCTTGGTCATACTGAAGCTGGCCAACCAGTCGGGTGAGTCCTGAGTGACGCACGCTTCCGGAGAACGGGTAGAGCTGGCGCCGCGGTTTGTCCCTTGATACGCGGTCGTCTGGAAAACCCCGCTCATGGTCAGCGTCGGTGTCAGCTGGGTGGTCAACTTGCCGAAAAACCTCGGCTGTTTGTATTGGACATCCTCGGGGAAGCCGGTCGGGCGGTTATTCGTCTGGTAGTATTGCACGCCGGTATAAAACCAGAGCTTGTCCTTGATGATGGGCCCGCCCATGTGGCCGTTGACATCCATCAGTTTGGAGGACGGCGGGGTCAGCTTGGGAAAATCACCCACGAAGGCGCCGTTGTTGATGGCTTGCCAGAAGCTGGAGTCGGCTCGGTAGCCCTGGAAATTGAACTCGAAGTGGCCGGAGAACTCGTTGCCGCCGGATTTCGTCACCAGGTTGAAAATGACTCCGGTGAAGTTCCCGTACTCGGCCGGAAGGCCGATGCCCATGATCTTGGCTTCCTCGATGATGTTGTGGTCCGAGAAGACCCAGGCCGAGCCGGCCTCGGGGTCGGCCACGTTGACGCCGTCCATGGTGTAGGCGATGCCTGTGTTCGAGGACGCGCCGAAGGCGACGTTACCATGGACGCCAGGGGCGAGGTTGACGATGTTAGCCGTGAATTGATTGTAGGGAATGTTCCTCAGGATTTCATTGCTTAACGTCACGGAGGCCGTTTCGGTGGATTTAACGTCGACCGTGGGCGTTTGCCCCACGACCGTAATCTCCTCGGCCATGGCCGCCATTCCCATGGTTATACTGACGGAGAGCGTCGTTGTCGTCGTCACCCGGATGTCCTCCCGGACGACGGTCTGGAAACCCGTGAGTTCGGCTTTTAAGCTGTACTCGCCGGGGGGGATCGCCGGGAAGCGGAAAACCCCGTTGCCGTCCGAAATGGATGTCCGCGTACCCATCAGGTTGGGGCTGGTTAGAACCACGCTGACTCCCGGTATCGCATTGCCCTCTTCGTCCGCGACCTTCCCGACAATGGCGCCGGTGTCACGCGACTGGGCAAAAACGACGGGGGACAGAATGAAAAGCAGGGCAATCAGTCCGATCAATGCTTTTGTTTTCAAATCTTTTTCCTCCTTACTTCTTTTAATTTTTGGAAACATCCCGACCGCTCCGGAAAATGGCCTTTCTTTCTCGATTTCCACCTCCTTACTTGGAGAAAACATGACAACCCTTACCTTCCACCCTTGCAATCTTTATGCCAAGTATAAAAAACTCTAACTTATTTATTATAAAGCAATTAGTTAAATAATTTCGCATAAAATCGACAGCGATTCAAAAAAATGGATGATTTATCTTCAAATAATTGAATTTATTGCTTTTGCCGGAGCCGCTAAAGTCGCCGGAACTCGCCAAATTCGTCCTTCAGCGCTTTTCAAAAAAACGTTACCTCACCCTTTTTCCGGATTCTTCCCGCCTCCGTTTTCCCCAATTTCTTTCTGTTCCGACACTCCACTTCTAAATCTTTATCTTTTCTAGTGTTGCGTCTCGAAAATATCTTGCATGAAGAACTTATGAAACGGGACACCAGCACCGTCCGCCCGTTCGTTGAAACGGAAGGTCGGTTGTGATAATTATAGGAGATGGGAGTCTGCCTTGAGAAGATTCATATCCACCGGCGTTCTCGTTCTCGCGATGTTCGGGGTCGCGCTCTCCGGAACCGCGGCCAAGAATGACCTTCCGGCGGTATACCGGGATTGGCTCGCGCTGGTCGATCCCATCCTGACTTCGACCGAGCGGGATGTCTTCCTCGATCTGACGACGGACACGGACCGGGAGAAGTTCATCCGGTTTTTTTGGAAACATCACGACCCTTTCCCCGACACGCCCGAAAACGAGTTTTTCCGGGAGTATATGGACCGGGTCGTTTTCGCCGACCGCAATTTCAAGGTCGGCTCCCATAAGAAAGGCCATCTGACCGAACGCGGCACGTTCTACCTCCTGCTGGGTCCTCCCCTCGAGCGGCAACGCTTCACGACCCAATCGGAGATCTGGCCCATGGAACTCTGGTTCTATAAAGGCGAGCAGGAGTATGGACTCCCGCCTTACTTTTACCTCATTTTCTACCAGCCCGAGGGCCTCGGGGATTACCGTCTTTACTATCCCGGCGTCGAAGGGCCCGGCAAACTCATCGTCCCCTCGCTCTACTCCGCCGAAGCCCGCCGGGGGTCGAACCCGGTCGAAATCATCAGAAAAGTTTCTCCGGAGCTATCAAACGCTTCGGTGAGCTACATCGCCGGCGAGCAGGATTTCGGCCTGTCGTCCATGTCTTCGGTCGCGCTCATCGCCGGAGTCAAGGACCTTAAGGAAAAGAAATTTTCCGACGCCTACGCCCGGTCCTTCCTCGATTTCAAGGATTTCGTCGAAACCGATTATTCCGACCGGTTCCTGGGGAGCGCTTTCAAGGTCCGGATCTTCCGGACGAACGGCCAGGCCTTTCTCCATTGGACGCTCGAACCGGAGCGGGTCAGCTTCGCCCTGCGCCAGGACGTCTACCTGGCCCAGTTCGAGCTTTTCCTGAAGCTCGAGGACCCGGCCGGGAATCTTGTTTTCCAGGCCCAGGAGGAAATACCCATCCGCCTCAACGAGGAGCAGTACAAGAGCCATGAGCGGCGCCGCTTCGCTTTCCAGGACGTTCTCCCCGTCATCGAAGGGACGTTCAAAATAAACATTCTCCTCAAGAATAAAACCGGCCGCGACTTCTCTTCCGTCGAGACAATCTTCACGGTGCCGGCGGAGGCAGGCCCGCGGCTCGGCAATCTCCTCCTCGGCCACAGCCAGGAGCCGGTCCCCGAGGCGGAACGGACCCGCCTCAAGCCGTTTGCCTTCGACGGCCTTCAGTACGCCTTCAGCGCCCGGGCGGAATTCACTCCCAAGGAAACGATGGTCTGCTATCTCCAGGGCGCGGGGCTCGACGGGCTGACCGGCCACACAGTCATATTCGGAATCTACGGCCCGGACGGAAAGGCCGCCGCTGCGGCGGACCCCGTACCTCTCGGAGACGTTCTCGGGGCCGGGGGCGAGAT
The DNA here is from genome assembly GCA_964430165.1 of uncultured Eubacteriales bacterium. GTDB lineage: Bacteria > Acidobacteriota > Aminicenantia > Aminicenantales > UBA4085 > JAAZPG01. The sequence continues at coordinate 2,417 of CAYSGA010000146.1, read as the reverse complement.
GGAGACAACGGCCCGTTTTGACCTGGCGGGAATCAACCCCGAATATTACGAAGTCCGGGCTTCGCTCGTGGACGCGGACGGCCGGACCGTCCTCAGCGTCAAGGAGCCCTTTGTCCTGACGGCTCAGCCGGCCCCCGTCGTCCCCTGGACTCTCGCCAGGGTCCGCGACACGTTCCCGGACCCGGACGGATTGACCGTTTTGGCCACCCAGCGTTTCATGACGCGCGACTACGACCGGGCGATTCCCCTCCTCGAGCGGGCCCTGGCCCTCAAGGACAACCCCGGGACGAGGCTCCTGTTCGCCAAGACGCTCTTCGCCCTGAACCGTTTCCGTGACTCGATCGCCGCGGCGACCCCCGTTTACGAGGCGCGCGGCGACCGCGAAGCGGCCAAGATCCTAGCCCTCGACCTGGCCGCCCTCAAGGACTGGTCCGGGGCCCTCGTCCATCTGGAGAAGCTCATGGAAGGGGCGACCGAAGTCGAGGTCCTGAACCTGGCCGCCGAGTGCCACCTCGAACTCGGGCGGCCCGATGAAGCGATCCCCCTCCTCGAGCGTTCCCTGAGCATCGTTCCCGGGCAACCGGCCGCCCAAACCCTCCTGGCGCGGGCCCGGAAGGGATCATGAATCCAAGAAAGGAGACTCCATGAAATTTAAAAGCACGGGATATGTCCTCGCCCTGATCGCCGCCATAATTCTCAGCTATCCGGGGCCGTCCTGGACACAGTATCAAGCGCGTCTGGAGGGCGTCGTCACGGATACCGAGGGGGCGCCGCTCGCCAAGGTTGCGGTCACCGTCGTGTCCCTAAAGGCCGCCTCCATACGCCACGACCTGACGACGGACTCCGAGGGAAAGTTCAGCCAGAGCGGGATGATGCCGGGTTATTACCAGGTCAGCTTCAAGAAAGAAGGCTTCCAACCCCAATCTTTGGAGGTTCATGTCCGGATCGCCGATGTCACCCGGCTGGGGGCGACGCTTGAAAAAGGCGCGGATATCACCCAGAAAGTCCTCTCCGAAGCGGATGATCTCTTCCTCAAGGGAAACGAACTTTATGAAGAGAAAAGATACGAAGAGGCCGTCTCAACCTTCCAGGAAGCCATCAACCTCAACCCCGTCAATTGGGGGTACTACTTCAACCTCGGACTGGCCTACAAGAAGCTCGACAAGCCGGACGACGCCCTGGCCTCGTTCCGAAAAGCCGTCGAACTCAATCCCGAAAGCTACAGCTCCAACAAGGAACTGGGGGAAGCCCTGGCGAGGGCCGACGCATTCGAGGAGGCCGTGGCTTTCTATGAGAAAGCGGTCGACCTCAGCTCCGAAGACCCCGATGCTTTTTTCAATTTAGGCGCCTGCCTGATCAACGTCGGCCGGACCGACGAAGCGCTTTCGTGTTTTTTAAAGACGACCGAGCTTAAGCCCGATTACGCGGACGCCTATTACCAGATCGGCACGATCTGCATCGGACAGAATAAAGTGCCTGAGGCCGTGGCCGCCTTGGAAAAATTCCTGACGCTGGCCCCCGACCACGAAAAAGCCCCCCTGGCCAAGCAGCTTCTCGAGTATCTCAAAAAATAGGTCTTTATCATGCGAGGACGACGGGGACAGGGCTAAAGACCTGTCCCCGCCATTCCTATTTCCGCCGTCGCTAAAAACCGAGGAGGTCTCCGAGCCTTCGTCCCCTGCTCGAAGGCGAAAGCGACCTTGATCAGAACCGGCTCGCTGTAAGCCCGGCCGAAGAATGACAAGCCGACGGGAAGCCCGAAGACGTATCCGGCCGGCACGGTGATGTGCGGATACCCGGCCACGGCCGCCGGTGTCGAACATCCGCCGGAGAAATGATCGCCGTTGATCCAATCGGTCAGCCAGGCCGGCCCTCCCGTGGGCGCCGCGAGGGCGTCGAGCCGGTGCTTGTCCATGACGGCGTCGATTCCTTCCGCCCGCGAAAGACGCCGGCACTTTTCCAGCGCTTCGACATAGGCTTGCTCCGTCAAAGGACCTTTCGCTTCCGCCTGGAGGAAAAGCTCCTGGCCGAAGTACGGCATTTCCCGGTCGCGGTGGCGCTCGTTGAACTCGATGATTTCCTTGAGGGAACGGACGGGGGCCGCCGGGCCGAGCCCGGCCAGGTAGGCATTGAGGTCCGCCTTGAACTCATAGAGCAACACTTCGAACTCGGCCGCGTCAAGCGGACCGGTCGACGGGAAATCCACCGGATCGACGAGAACCGCCCCGATCCGCTTCATGTCTTCGAGGCGGGCGTCGAGAAGGGCGTCCACCCTGTCGTGGAAACCGAAGAAGGAGCGGATGATTCCGATCCGGGCGCCCCGGAGCCCCTGCGGGTCGAGGCATTTCAGATAATCGCCGCTGCCGCGGGCGGCCGCTTCGCGGGTCGCCTCGTCTTTGGGGTCGACGCCGGAGAGG
>CAYSGA010000145.1:0-5597 GCA_964430165.1 uncultured Eubacteriales bacterium | reverse complement strand
CGCCGGGTTTCAACGGGAAGACGCTCCCGGCGTCCGCCGGATCGTCGAAGACGTCCGGCGCGACGGGGACGCAGCTCTCCGGCACTATTCCCGGCTGCTGGACGGAATCGCCCCGGACCCGATGAGGGCGCCGAAGGAAGCCGTCGCCGGGGCGGCCGATTCGCTCGATCCCTCGCTCCGGGAGGCCCTGCTCCTCGCCGCCCGAAACATCCGGGCTTTCGCCAAGGCCCAGAAAGCCGGATGGCGCGATTTTGAAATCGAAACATCGCCCGGCGTTTTTTGCGGCCAACGGACAACCCCGATCGACCGCGTCGGCGTTTACGTCCCGGGAGGCCGTCACCCCCTCGTTTCCTCGCTGCTCATGGGGGCGATCCCGGCCCTCGAAGCCGGGGTTCGGGAAATCGCCGTCTGCTCTCCCCCTTCCGCGGAGGGGAAGGTCCACCCGGCGATTCTCGGCACGGCCGGGCTGCTCGGACTCGGCGAAATCTATGCCGTGGGCGGGGCGCAGGCGATCGCGGCGATGGCCTTCGGCACCGAAAGCCTGCCCCGCGTTGATAAAATCGTCGGGCCGGGCAACCGGTTCGTGACCGCGGCCAAGCTTGAAATCCTCGGCACCGCCGGGATCGACCTTCCGGCCGGGCCGAGCGAAATCATGATCGTCGCCGGAGGGGATGCCGACCCCGAAATTGCGGCGGCCGACCTTCTGGCCCAAGCCGAACATGACCCGGAGGCGACGGCCGTTTTAATAACGGATTCCCGGGAGTTCGCCGAGGCCGTGGAGAAAGACGTACAAGACGGATTGATCAGGCTTCCGAGTCCGTCGGCCGCCGGACAATCCCTGACAAACCACGGATTCATCCTGATTCTGGACGAACTTGAGGAAGCCGTGGAAATCGCCGACCGCCGGGCGCCCGAGCACCTGGAATTGCAGGGAGACCGGGCCGTCTCGCTCGCCGGCCGGTTCCGCAACTTCGGGGCGTTGTTTCTCGGGGCGGAAGCCGGGGAGGTTTTCGGCGACTATTCGGCTGGAACGAACCACATTCTGCCGACGGGCGGAGCGGCCCGCTTCGCCTCGGGACTGGGCGTGCGGGATTTTATGAAATTCCAGACAACGGTACGATTTACCGCGGGAGGAGCCGAGACACTGATCCCCGCGACGGAACGATTGGCTTCGAGCGAAGGCCTGGCCGCCCACACCGCCGCCGCCCGGATTCGCCGGGAGCGGCGGCCTTGAGCCGCTCCTTGGCGTATCGGCGAAGAACGGATAAAATAACCGGGTGAATCCTCGTCAACGTTTTTCTTTCCGATTCCGTATATTCATTTGACGATGTCGCCAAGGAGGAGTTTCATGCAATTTTTCCCCCGCTCGCTCTGCTCATCCCGAATATTTCACCCGGCCTTGTCTCTCCCGTTCGGCAAATCGATCCTTGCCCTGGCCATCCTCGCCGCTTCGCTTCTCGGAGCGGTTCACCTGGCGGCCCAGGACCATCCCCTGTGGCTGCGCTATCCGGCCATTTCCCCGGACGGCCAAACGATTCTCTTCTGTTATAAGGGCGACATTTTCAAAGTCCCGGCCTCGGGCGGGACGGCCGTCCCCTTGACCATCGGCGAATCCTACGACTATGCGCCCGTCTGGAGCCACGACGGCAAGTCCATCGCCTTCGCTTCCGACCGCTCGGGCAACTTCGACGTCTATGTCATGCCGGCCGCCGGCGGAGAAGCCGCGCGCCTGACCTATCATTCCGCCGCCGACATCCCCAACGATTTCACGGCCGATGACGCGCAGATTCTGTTCACCTCAACCCGCCAGGACACGGCGGCCAACGTTCAATTCCCGATGGTCGGTTTCCCCGAGCTCTACAGCGTTTCGGTGAAGGGGGGCGAAGCGGCCCTCGTCCTGACCCAGCCGGCACCGGGGGCCATCATCAACCGGGCCGGGGACAAGATTCTCTACTACGACGCGAAGGGCCGCGAGAACGTTTGGCGCAAACACCATACCTCCTCGGTGACCCGCGACATCTGGGTCTATGACCTGAAAGCGAAGAAGAACACCCAGGTGACGACCTTCGAAGGCGAAGACCGCGACCCGGTTTTCGACCCGAACGGCGATGATTTCTATTACCTGAGCGAACAAAGCGGTTCGTTCAACGTCTACAAAAGCGCGCTGAGCAATCCCTCGGCCTCGACGGCCCTGACCTCGTTCGCCAAGAATCCGGTCCGGTTCCTGTCCCGTTCCGATTCCGGTGTCCTGTGCTTCGGCTACGACGGGGAAATCTACACCAAAACCGGGATCGCCGACCCCCGGAAGCTCCCCGTCCGCATCGCCCAGGACGGCCGCAACGTCCTCAAACAGGTCCTGCCCATCGGCGGGAGCGGCCTCACCGAGATGAGGCTGTCCCCGAACGGCAAGGAGATCGCCCTTGTCTTCCGGGGCGAGATCTTCGTCGTCAGCGCCGAGGGCGGCCCGGCCAAGCGCCTGACCGATACGCCCGAGCAGGAGCGGATGGTGAGCTTCAGCCCCGACGGCCGGACGCTTGCCTACGCCGCCGAGCGCAACAACAACTGGAACGTCTACACGACGGCGATCGTCCGCAAGGAGGAGCCGTATTTCTTCGCCGCAACGGTCCTCAAAGAAGAGCCGGTCGCAACCACAGCGGCCGAGGAGTTCCAGCCCGAATTCTCGCCCGACGGCAAGGAAATCGCCTACCTGGAAAACCGGGTCGCCTTGAGGGTCGTCAACCTGGCTTCCAAGCAAAGCCGGATGATCCTGCCAGCGGAATACAATTATTCCTACGCCGACGGCGACCAAAGCTACCGCTGGAGCCCGGACGGGAAATGGTTCCTGGTCCAGTTCGGCATCGTCCGCCTGTTCACGCCCCAGGTCGGGTTGATCTCGAGCGACGGCAACGGCAAAATCATCAACCTGACTAAAAGCGGCTTCGACAACGTCTCGGCCCGCTGGGGCATGGACGGGACGATGATGTACTACGGCTCCACCCTGGAGGGCGCCGTGAACACCGACGGCGGGCCCGTGACATACGATGTCTACGGGATGTTCTTCACCCGAGAGGCCTTTGACCGGTTCCGCCTCTCAAAGGCCGATTTCGCCCTGTTGAAGGAGATGGAGGACAAGGCGAAGGAAGACAAGGACAAGGCGGAAAAGGACAAGACCCGGGATTCAAAAACCAAGGAAAAGGACGTCCGGAAGGACGAGCCGAAAAAAGATGTCGTTTTTGAGCTCGACGGGCTGGACCGGCGCAAAGCCCGGTTCACCATCCATTCCGCCGATATCGCCGACGCGGCCCTGAGCAAGAACGGCGAAAAGCTCTACTACCTGGCCCGGTTCGAGCACGGCTACGACCTGTGGATAACCGAATTGCGGACGAGCGACACCAAGCTGCTAGCCAAGCTGGGGGCTTCGAGAGCGGGGATGGAGCTTTCGGCTGACGGCAAGACGCTCTTCGTCCTGGCCGAGGGAAAGCTCAGCAAGATCGACCCGGAAAGCGGCAAGATGGAAGCCATCGCCGTCGCCGGGGAGATGGTCCTCGACCCGACCGCCGAGAAGGCCTACATGTTTGACCACATGTGGCGGCAAATCAAGCAGAAGTTCCTCGTCGCCGACCTCTACGGCGCGGACTGGGACTCGTATTATCCGATCTACCGGAAGTTCCTCCCCCACATCAATAACAACCACGATTACGCGGAAATGGTCAGTGAGATGCTGGGCGAGCTGAACGCCTCCCACACCGGCTGCTATTACAACCCGGCCCGGGAGCCGTCGGACGACGCCACGGCCGCGCTCGGCCTGTTCATGGATTACGATTACGCCGGCCCCGGCTTGAAAGTCGCCGAGGTCCTGAGCGGCGGACCGTTGGACAAGGCGACCCTCAAGACCCGGGCGGGCCACGTCATCGAAAAGATTGACGGCCGGGCGCTGGACGGGACGATCGACCATTATGCGCTGCTCAACCGCAAGTCCGGTCAGCTCACCCTGCTTTCCGTTTTCGACCCGGCCTCGGGAAAACGCTGGGAGGAGGCCGTCAAGCCCGTGACCCTGAACGAAGAAGCCGCCCTTCTCTACCGGCGGTGGGTTCTGGCCCGCCGGGCCGAAACGGAACGCCTGTCGGACGGCCGGGTCGGTTACGTCCACGTCCGGAGCATGAACGACGCCAGCTTCCGGACGGTCATCGAGGAGGTCTTCGGTCTCAGCATCGAGAAAGAGGCCCTGATCGTCGACACCCGCTTTAACGGCGGAGGCAGCCTCCACGACCAGCTCTCCGACTTCCTTAACGGGAAGAAGGTCTTCGACATCGTGCCCCGCGGCCAGCTCGTCGGCTACGAGCCGTACAACAAGTGGATCAAGCCGTCCATCGTCCTGATGGGCGAGAGCAATTATTCGGACGCTCACCTGTTCCCCGTGGAATACAAGATCAAGGGGATCGGTCAAACCCTGGGGATGCCGGTGCCGGGAACCGGGACGTTCGTCTGGTGGGAGAACCAGATTGACCCGACGCTCCGGTTCGGAATTCCCCAGGGCGGCTGGCGGACCCCGGACGGGAAACTCTGCGAGAACAACCAGCTCGAGCCTGACATCCGGGTCAAGAACGATCCGGACGTCATGTCCGCCGGCCGTGACCAGCAGATTGAAGCGGCGGTAAAGGAGCTCCTGAGGAAAAAATAGCTTTATTTGCGCAAATAAACCAGAGCCTGAAGCGCGGCCACGCAGCCCTCGCCCGCGGCCGAAACGACCTGGAGGCCGCCGCAGGTCAAATCGCCGGCGGCAAACACCCCTTCGAGGTTTGTCCGTTGGAAGCGGTCGACCGACAGGCACTGATTATGATCTATGGCCAGGCCGGATTTGGCAAACAGCGGCCCCGTCGGGACTTCCCGGAAAATAAAGACAGCGTCGACATCCAGCGGTCGCTCTCCCTCGGCGTCCTTCAGAATGACCCGCTCGACGTTTTTTTCCCCGGCGATCTCCCCGATCTCGACATCCCCGTGGATCGGGATTCCTAATTTTTCAGCCCTTGTGAACGCCTCTTCCAGGATGGCGGGGTTCTCAACCTTTCCCGGAATCCAATGGACGCGAACGCCCGTCTGCTCCAGAGTCCAGATGTCCTCGACCGCTTCGGCCGAATGGCCGTACGCGGCCACGTTCCTCCCTTTATACAGCGGGCCGTCGCAGACAGCGCAATAGCTCACGCCGTAGCCGAGAAGCCGTTCCTCCCCCGGGATTTGCCGCTCCTTGGCGAACGGCTTGCCCGTGGCCAGGATGACGGCCTTGGCCTCGATGAACGCATCCGCGGTCGAAACGTACTTCGGGCTTGTCGTCAAGGATAGGGCGATCGTGTCGCCCTTCACGAATTCCGTCCCGAATCCCTTCGCCTGTTCCCGGAACTTGGCCAGAAGTTCGTTGCTGTTAATCGAAGGAAAGCCGGGATAATTCTCCATGTCGTATCCGAGCGAAAGCCGCGAGGCCGCCCGCTCGCCTTCGAGGACCAGCGTCTTTTTCCCGGACCGGGCGGCGTAGATGGCCGCGGTCAGGCCGGCCGGCCCGGCCCCGATGATCAAGATGTCGGTCGCGTGGTTTTTCATCT
>CAYSGA010000144.1:0-5704 GCA_964430165.1 uncultured Eubacteriales bacterium | reverse complement strand
CGGGCGGCTTGCTGCATGTTGTGGGTCACGATGATGATCGTGAAACGTTCCTTGAGCCGGCGCATCAACTCCTCGACCTTCATCGTGGCCATGGGGTCCAGGGTCGAGCAGGGCTCGTCCATGAGCAGCACTTCGGCCTCGACCGCGACGAGACGGGCGATGCAGAGCCGCTGCTTCTGTTCGAGCGAAAGGGCCAGGGCGCTTTTTTTGAGACGGTCCTTGAGTTCGTCCCAGAGATTCGCCGCCCGGAGGCTTTCCTCGACAAGGCCGTCCAGGGCGCTCCCCGAGGCCAGGCGGTGGACGCGGGGGCCGAAGGCGATGTTTTCATAGACGCTCAGGGGAAACGGATTGGGCCGCTGGAAAACCATCCCGACCTTTTTCCGCAGGGCCGTCAGGGAACAGTCTTTCCGCCCGATGTTCTTCCCGACATAGAGGATCTCGCCCTCGACCCGGACCCCGTCGATCAGGTCGTTCATCCGGTTGAGGCAGCGGAGGAGGGTGGACTTGCCGCAGCCCGACGAGCCGATCAGGGCGGTGATTGCCCGCGGACGGAAGGAAGCGGAGACGTTCAGCAAGGCCTGAAAATCGCCGTACCAGAGGTTGAGGCCGCGGACCTCGATGATGGGCGGGACGGGATTCAAGCGGGGCGCGTCGCTCATGGCCTCATCCGAACCTGCCGACGATGTAATCTTCCGTCCGCTTGTCCCCGGGGGCGGTGAAGATCCGGTCGGTCGGGCCGATCTCGACCAGTTCGCCCATCAGGAAAAAAGCCGTTCGTGTCCCGACCCGGGCGGCCTGCTTGGTGTTGTTCGTCACCAGGACGAGGGTGTGGCTCTTCCGCAGTTCGAGCATTGATTCCTCGACCTTAGCCGTGGAAATCGGGTCCAGCCCGGAGCATGGTTCGTCGTAGAGGATCACGTCGGGTTTGAGGGCCAGAGATCGGGCGATGCACAGCCGCTGCTGCTGTCCGCCGGAGAGTTTCTGGCTGGACATGTTCAGCCGGTCCTTAACTTCGTCCCAGAGGTAGGCGGCCCGGAGGCTTTCCTCAACCAGGGTGTCGAGCGTCCCGGGATCCCGGACGCCGGCCATCCGCGGGCCGTAGGTGATGTTGTCCCGGACGGAAAGGGGCAGGGGGACGGGCATAGCGAAGATCATGCCGACGCGCTTCCGCAGATTCTCAGCCGACATGTCCCGGACGATGTCGGCCCCGTCCAGGCGCACGGTCCCGGTCGTTCGGGCGTGCGGGTTCAATTCGTTCATCCGGTTCAGGCTGCGGAGGAAAGAGGTCTTGCCGGAGTTGGCCGGCCCGATGATGCTGAGGATTTCGCCGGCGTGGATGTCCAGAGTCAGGGCCTTCAGGGCGGGCGCCGCCCCGTAGGCGACCGAGAGGTCGCGGACCGATACCTTGATTCCCTCTCCGGCCGCGGTCATTTTTTCCTCCCGGTCTTCGACCGGATGACGGTCGCGATGACGTTCATGACCAGGACGAACCCGATGAGGACGAAGGCCGTCCCGTAGCGGAAGTGTTCGGGGATCCCCGGGATCTGGGTGGTGATGACGTACAGGTGGTAGGGCAGGGCCATCGCCTGGTCGGACAATCCCGTCGGGAGGTTCGGAAGGTAAAAGGCGGCCACGGTGAAAAGGATCGGAGCCGTTTCCCCGGCGACCCGGCCGATGCTGAGGATCGCCCCGGTCAGGATGCCGGCCAGGGCCCGCGGAAGGACGGCGTGCCGGATGGTCTGCCAGCGTGAGGCGCCCAGGGAAAAGCTCACTTCGCGGTACGAGTCCGGTACCGACCGCAGCGCTTCCCGGGTGGTGGTGATGATGACCGGCAGGGTCATGATCCCCAGGGTCAGGGCCCCGGAGATGATGGAGACGCCGAATTTCAGGAAAACGACGAAAAGGCTCAACCCGAAGAGGCCGAAGACGACCGAGGAAACACCGGCCAGGTTGATGATTGCCAGGTTGATGATTCGGGTCAGGGCGTTGTCCTTGGCGTATTCGGAGAGGTAGATCGCGGCCATCACCCCGATCGGCAGGGCGAAGGCCAGGGAGACGAAGACCAGATAGAGCGTCCCGACGATCGCCGGGAAAATCCCCCCGGCCCGCATCCCGTCCCTCGGCATGGCAAACAGGAATTCCCACGACAACGCGCCCCAGCCCTTGGCGACGATGAGGACGATGATGGCCGCGATGGGGATGACGACCAGCAGGGTGGCCAGGAGAAGCACGCCGAAGCCGAATTTTTCCCGGCGCCTCTCGCGGCTCATCGTTTCCGTCCCCGGTTAAGGAGAATGTCGGCGGTCAGGTTGATGGCGAAGGAGATGACGAACAGGACGATGCCGACGGCGAAGAGGGCGAAGTAATGGGGGCTGCCCTTGGCCGCCTCGCCCATTTCCGCGGCGATCGTCGCGGTCAGGGTCCGGACGGGCTCGAAAAGGGAGTGGGGGATGACGGCCGCGTTCCCGGTCACCATCATCACGGCCATGGTTTCGCCGAATACCCGGCCGATGCCGAGCATGGCCGCGGCGATAATGCCCGGCAGGGCGCCGTGGATGACGACGCGGTGGAGTGTCTGCCAGTGGGTTGCCCCGAGGGCCAGGGCGCCGTCCTTGTACTCGCGGGGGACGGCGTTGATCGCGTCCTCGGAAATGGTGATGATCGTGGGCAGGGCCATGAAGGCGAGCATCAGCGATCCGGAGAAGGCAGTCAGGCCGGTCGGCAGGCCGAGGACGTTTTTCAGGAAGGGCACCAGGACGGTGATGCCCAGAAAACCAAGGACGACCGAGGGGATGGCCGAAAGGACCTCGACACAGGACTTGAGGACCGTCCGGAGGCGTTTCGGAGCGACTTCGGCGATATAGAAGGCGGCCGCGATGCCGAGGGGGACGGCGATCGCCACCGCCCCGGCGGTCACAAGCAGCGATCCGAGAATCAGGGGAAGGATGCCGAGCCGGGCCGGGCTGGAGATGGGGTACCAGAACCGGCCTCCGAGGAACGAACCGAGGGGCGTCGTTTTCAGAACGGACACACCCTCGCGGAGGAGAAAAACGAAAATGAGGGCGACGAAGACGACGGAGGCGATCCCGCTGATGAAAATGAGCTTTTCGATCAGGAACTCGCGGAGCCGGCGCGACGGGAGTCTCATTTAACGGGCACGAAGTCGGTCTCGCGGACGATTTTCTGGCCCTCGGGGGACAAGGCGAAGGCGAGAAAGTCCTTGACGGTCCCGGCCGGTTCGCCCCGGGTGAAAAGGTAGAGCGGCCGGGAAATCGGATAGGCGTTGGCCCGGACGGATTCGATCGTCGGAGCGACGGCCGCAGAGCGGTCGTCGGGGGCCACCGAAAGGACCTTCTGCCGCGGGCTGATGTAGCCGAGGCCGTAATACCCGATCGCGTTTTCGTTCCGGGCTGTTTCCTCGGCGATGGCGTAAGAGGACGGCATCATCAGGGCCGCCGGGGCGAATTCCTCCGGGCCTTTGCTTTTGCCCCGCCGGAGGACGTGTTCCTTGAAGAATATATGCGTCCCGGAGTTGACCTCGCGGGACAGAAGAACGATCGGCCGGTCCTCGCCGCCGAAGACGCTCCAGCGTTTGACGTTCCCCATGAAGATCTCCCGGAGCTGGTCCATGGTCAGGGCGGAAACCGGGTTGGACGGATGGACGACCACGACGATCCCGTCGAGGGCGACGACGGTTTCGTGGATCGCCATCCCCGTCGCCGCGGCTTGCTGGACTTCCTTTTCCTCGAGGGCCCGGGATGACTCGGCGATGTCACAGGTCCCGTTGAAGATGGCGGCGATGCCCGTTCCTGAACCGCCCCCCGTGACCGCGACGTTGATTTCGGGATGGAGCTTGTTGAAGGCCTCGGCCCAGGCTTGCCCGATGTTGACCATGGTGTCCGAGCCCTTGATTTGAAGGGCGGAGCCGGCGCCCGGGCCGGCCGTCCGCCCCCCGCAGGAAAAGGCGAAAACGACGCTTCCCAGGACGACAGCCGTTAAAATGGTCTTCCGAGCAGGAATCCGCATATCCTCGTCCTCGCAGAGGTCTCCTTATCGAAATAGAATTACGGGATTTAAGAGAGGATTATAAAAGGCGCGTTTCCGCCTGTCAAGGAAAGTCGCGGGGATTTGAGGAGGCCGGGCGGCTTTATCGATATTTCATCGTTTTTTCATCCGGCCTTCACGATCGGGCGTTATCTTCCTTTCCGAAGACGGATTTTAGCTATTGCTAATCCGGGCGGAATGTCCGAAAATGGCCGGGGAGGAACCCATGGAACGCGTATTCGACGAGGAATTGCAGTTCCTCAAAGAGAAACTCTTGCGGATGGCGGCCTTGGTCGAGGACGCCCTGTCGTTGGCCATCGAGGCCTTGAAAGACCAGAAGGAAGAACCGGCCCGCGAGGTCCTGAAAAACGAGGAGAACATCAACCTTCTCGATATCGAGGTTGACGAAATCTGCATGCGGCTGCTCGCCCTCCGTCAGCCGATGGCCGGCGATCTCCGGTTCATCACCTCGGGGATGAAAATCAGCGGCGACCTGGAACGGATGGGCGACCTGGCGGTCAACGTCGCCGAACTGGCCCTGGAACTGGCCAAACTCCCCCTGCTCAAGCCCCTGATCGACATCCCCCGGATGGCCCGGCTGGCCCAAGCCATGGTCCGCGACTCGATCGATGCTTTCATCAACCGGGACGAAGCCCTCGCCCGCGACGTCTGTGTCCGGGACGACGAGGTCGACGCCCTGGACGACCAGATCTTCCGGGAGCTTCTAACCTTCATGATGGAGGATCCCCACACCGTCAGGCGGGCGGTGGCCCTGATCCTCGTCAGCCGAAACCTGGAGCGGCTGGCCGACCACGCTACCAACATCGGCGAGGATGTCATCTACATGGTCAGGGGAAAGACGATCAAGCATCATATCGAGAAAAAGCGGGCCCCCTCTCTCCCCGAACCCCGGACTTGATTTTTGACTCGCTTTCGTTCATATTGTCGTCAATGTTTTCTTGTGCCGGCTGGAGAAAACCACCATCCTTCCTGATACCAATATTTTCCCTTTTCTGCTGTTAAACACAGCCGGCATTCTTCCCCCTTTCCTTTGCCCCGGAGCGCGTCGCCTCCCGTCCGGCGGTCGATTCTCATGAATTCGTTGGTCGCCGTCCGCCGGGGCGGTTTGGGCGACCTTCTGGTCGCCCTGCCCGCCGTCCGCCTTCTTCGCTTCGCTTTTCCCGAATCCCGGATCACCCTGGTGTCCCGTCCGGTCTTCGGATGTCTTTTCGTCGAGGCCGGAGTCGTGGACGCCGTCGAGGACATGGATGATTTTCGCTGGGCGGCCTTAGCCGGCGCGGGGGAGACCCGGAACAGGGGAGACCTATCTCTTCTGGAGGCCGGGCTCGTCGTCGGTTGGTTTCATTCGCGGACGGCGTCGGATTTCAAAATAAACGCGGCCGCGCTCTGGTCCCGGGCGTCGATTTGGGCCCTAGCCGCCGATCCTCTCGCCGGGGATACGCTGTCCCGTTCGTTTTTTTATCAAACGGCCGGGTGTCTGCGGAGTTTGAATCGTCCGGTCGCGCCGTTCGAGGAATGCGTCCGCCTCCCGTTGCCGCCGCGAACAGCGCTCAAAGGGAGTCCCGCCAGGCCTTATGCCGTTGTCCATCCGGGCGGAGGGAGCCGTCTCAAACTCTGGCCGGGCGAACGTTTTCGGAAC
>CAYSGA010000143.1:0-5768 GCA_964430165.1 uncultured Eubacteriales bacterium | reverse complement strand
CAGGGAAGGATGGAGGATGAGACGGTGTACGCCGAATCCCCCTGGACGATGGCCAGGTCGGGAGGGGCCGCGGCGGACGCAATCCGGCCCAGGAGCCCGGGCCCGGCGCCGAGGGCCGCCCCGCTCAAAACGGCGTCCTTGAGAAATGTTCTCCGTTTCATGCGATCATCCTTTGCCGAGGGATCGGATATACGCCTTGATGCCCTCGAAAATTCCCCGGGCGACGTTTTCACGGTAGAGCGCGCTCTGGAGCCGCTTGGCCTCGTCGGGGTTGGAGAGGTGGGCGACTTCGATCAGGATCGCCGGCATTTCGCTCCCCAGCAAAACCCAGAACGGCCCGCCCTTGGCCCCCAGGCCTTTCACGTCGGTATAGCGTTGGGAGAGATAAGTCGTTAGGCTGGATTGAATCTTTTGGGCCAGCTCCCGTGACTCGATGATCCGGCTGTTTTGGGCGATTTTTTTGACGATTTTATCCATCTCGCCGATCGTCTTGGTCGTGGTCGCGTTTTCCTTGGCCGCCAGCTCGTTGACCGCGGGATCGGGACTGAAATTCAAGAAGAACGTTTCGATTCCCTTCCGTGTTTTCAAACGGTAGGCGTTCACGTGGATGGAGATGAATAGGTCGGCTTTCCGTTGGTTGGCGACGACGGTCCGCGTTTCCAGGGGCACGTAAATGTCGGTCTCCCGGGTCAGGACGACGGCCAGGTCGGACTCGGCCTCCAGAATTGCCTTGAGTTTGAGGGCGATGTCCAGGGTGAGGTCCTTCTCTTTCGGACCGGCCGGGTCGAGGCAACCCGGGTCCGCGCCGCCGTGGCCGGGATCGAGGATGATCGTCCGCACCCCCAAGCCGAGTTGACGGGCGAGGCTGTATCCCCCGCCCGCCGGCTGGGCGGGTTTCGGAATTTTTTCGGCCGGCGGCGGGGTCGTCAGGACGGGGCCGGGCGGAACGTCCTTAGGATAAATGTCGATGACGATCCGGAACGGGTCGAAGAGGTTGAACACCTCATATCGGCGGACGCGGTCCCAGTCGGCTTCGATCGTCAACCGCACGGTCGACGGGTTTTTGGCGGCGAGGCGAAGGCGCTTGATGTATCCGGCGCCGGCTGGAGTGACCGTTTCGGGAACAATGGGGTTGAGACGGGCCTGGATGACGTCGACGGTGATTTCCGGAGGCGTCCGGGTTTCGTTCCAAACATATTCCCGGGGGGCGCCCACGTCCAGGACGATGCGGGTGTAATTGGGATGGGAATAGGAACGGACGTTATAGACTTCGGACAGGGCGGGGACGTTCTGTTTTTCGGCCGGCGATGTCTGCGCGGCCGGGGCGGCCGCCGCCGTGAGAGAAAGAACCAACACCGACAGCGTTGCGATCGGCAGGCCCGTTTGTCCGGTCATCCGTTTTCCGTTCAAAAAATATTATATCACGGTTTTTTACGCGATGGGGCCGGGCGGGGGGCGGGTTGCGTCCGTTCGTTGGCCCGGATCGCGGCTGGAAGGAAAGGAGGCGAAATCCGACCGGGGCGGCGGATCGAGACGCGGCGGGGTGTTTCAAGCGCCGAATTTTTTCAATTTTCCGGCGTGGCCCAGCATCAAAGGCATGGCGTAAAGGGAAGGGAAGCGGCCCAGCAGGCCCTTGGCGCACGCGCGTTCCGAAAACGAGGCGACGTCGTCGGGCAGAGCCGTCCCTGAGACGAGGACGAACGGGTTCGGATGAAAGGAGTGTCCGTGCATCAACGCGGGCGTGGAATGATCGGCGGTGACGACGAGGACGTCGGGCCTGAGGGCCTCGATCCGGGGAAGGAATTGATCGGCCTCCTCGATCGCCCGGACCTTGGCCTCGAAATTCCCGTCCTCTCCGGCGGCGTCCGTTTTCTTGTAATGGATGTAGAAAAAGTCATGGTCGTTTCCGTGGGCCTCAAGGGTGTCGAAAAGATCGGACGTTTCGGAGCCCGCATTGTACGTTCGCATCCCGATCAACCGGGCCAGCCCCTTGTACATCGGATAGTTAGCGATGGCCGCCGGATTGAGCTTGAAAAGGTCAGACATCGGGGGAATCGTCGGCTGGAGGGAGAACCCCCGGAGAAGGGCGGCGTTGGCCGTCGGCTCGTCCTTGAGGACCGCGACGACTTCGTCCAGAAACGTGTTGATGAGGGAGGCCGCCCTTTCCGAGGACGCGTTTTCCGCCCGGGCCGGGAGGCGGGGCTTTCCGTCCTTTTGCGGATCGGCGTCGGTCAGGGCGTCGGAAAGCCCGGAGGTCCGGAACCGGGCGACGAAGCGGTGTTCTTTCCCGGGGAAGAGGGTGATTTCCGGGTCCGAGACTTTTGCCCGGGCGGCGTTGATTTTGGCGCAGATCCGCTCGCACTCGATCGTCGGGATCCGGCCGGCCCGCCGGTCGGCGATCAGGCCGTCTTTCAGCGTCGCAAAATTGCCCCGGGCGACAAGGTCGCCCTCCCGGACTTCGACGTCCGAGCCCAGCGCCTCAAGAATCCCCCGGCCGAGCCGGTGACGGAGCGGATCGTAGCCGAACAAAGCCAGGTGAGCCGGCCCGCTTCCGGGCGTGACGCCCATCAAAACGGGATCGGTCGCTCCGCAGCACCCCCGTTTCGCCAGCCGGTCGAGATTCGGCGTCGCCGCCGTCTCCAGTTCCGTCCGGCCGTTTCGGGGCAGGCCGCCCAGTCCGTCGATGACGAAGAGGACGATTTTCGATTCCGTGGGAACAGCGAGTTCCCGGGCCAACTCTTCCCAGTTCATGGCGTGACTCCGCGTGAATGGTCCGGATCATTATAGCACAAGAATCGGGCGGACCGGCGGGGCCGTCCCGGCCTTTCTGGTTCCGTGGCCGCCGATTTCGCGCTTGAGCCCTCCGGCTCCGGGTGATACAATCGCCTTGTGAATAAAATCCTGGTCGTCGATTTCGGGTCGCAGTATACCCAGCTCATCGCTCGGAAGGTCCGGGAACTGGGCGTGTTTTCGGAAATCTGGCCGCCGACGGCCTCGATCGAAAAGATCCGCCAAGCCCGGCCGCAGGGCCTCATTCTTTCCGGCGGGCCGCATAGCGTGTATGAAGAAGGCGCGCCGGCGGCCTCGCCCGAGATCTTCCGCCTCGGCGTCCCGGTTCTGGGGATCTGCTACGGGCTCCAACTCATGGCCCATCTCCTCGACGGCGAAGTCGTTCCGTCCACCCGGCGCGAATACGGGTTCGCCTCGCTCCGGGTCCTGGGCCGCGGCGGGCTTCTAGCGGGCCTCCAGGACGGGGAACAGGTTTGGATGAGCCACGGCGACACCGTCGAAAAACTCCCCCCCGGTTTCCACATCACCGGGCGGACGCGCAACACGCGCGCGGCCGTGATCGAGGACCCGAAGCGCGATTTTTACGGCGTCCAGTTCCATCCCGAAGTCGTCCACACCAAGGAGGGCCGGAAGGTCCTTTCCAATTTTCTCTTCCGGATCGCGGGCTTGATTCCCGATTGGGACATAGGATCGTTTGTCGAACGGAAAGCCGGGGAAATCCGGAAGACCGTCGGCCGCGGGCGCGTCCTCTGCGGCCTCTCCGGCGGCGTGGATTCGCTGGTGACCGCCCTGATCATCCACCGGGCCGTGGGGAAACGCCTGACCTGCGTTTTCGTCGACAACGGCCTGCTCCGCCGGGGCCAGTACGACGACCTTATGGAGATGTTCCGGACCAAGCTCGACCTGAGCGTCGTCGGTGTCGATGCGTCCGAGGAATTCATCACCGCCCTCCGCGGCGTCGCCGATCCGGAGAAAAAAAGAAAGATCATCGGCGGCCTGTTCATCAAGACGTTCCAAGGCGAGGCCAAGCGCCTGGGGGGGATGAAGTTCCTGGCCCAGGGCACGATTTATCCCGACGTGATCGAAAGCGCCCCCGTCCGAGGGCCGTCGGCCGTGATCAAATCGCACCACAACGTCGGCGGTCTTCCGAAATCGCACGGCTTCACCCTGGTCGAGCCACTCCGGGAACTCTTCAAAGACGAGGTCCGGGTGCTGGCCGCCGAACTCGGCGCCGACCGGGCGTTCGTCGCCCAACACCCCTTTCCGGGGCCCGGCCTGGCCGTCCGGATCGTCGGCCCCGTGGACCGGGAGTCGCTCGGGATCGTCCGGGCGGCCGACGACATCATCATCCGGGAGATCCGCGCGGCCGGCGTTTACGAACGTCTCTGGCAGGCGTTCGCCGTGTTGCTGCCGGTCCGCTCCGTCGGGGTGATGGGAGACCAGCGCACCTATCAGCGGGTCGTCGTCGTCCGGCTCGTCCAGAGCGTGGACGGGATGACGGCCGATTGGTTCCCCGCGCCCTCCGGCCTTCTCGCCCGGATATCCACCCGGATCGTCAACGAGGTGGCCGGGGTCAATCGCGTCGTGTTCGACATCACCAGCAAGCCGCCCGGCACGATCGAATGGGAGTAGGGCCATGGCTCCCGGTTTCGTTCATCTTCACAACCATTCGGAGTACAGCATCCTGGACGGCGCGGTCCACCTGGACGACTTGGTCCAGGCCGCGGTCAACAATAAAATGCCGGCCGTGGCCCTGACCGACCACGGCAACATCTTCGGAGCGGTCAAGTTTCAAAAAATCGCCCGGGAAAAGGGCGTCAAGCCCATTTTCGGTTGCGAGGCGTACATCGCCCCGCGGAGCCGCCACGACCGCGAAACCCGCGACGGCGAGCCGCCGCATTACCACCTCCTCCTGCTGGTCGAAAACGAAACGGGCTATAAAAACCTATGCGTCCTGCTTACCAAGGCCTACCTGGAGGGATTCTATTACCGCCCCCGGATCGATAAGGAGCTCCTGGCCTCCCACAGCAAGGGTCTGATCGGCTTTTCGGCCTGCCTGCGCGGCGAGGTCGCCCATCTTCTCGGCCAGGGCCGCGACGAGGCAGCCGTCCGGGCGGCCGGAAGCTACGCCGAAATATTCGGGCCGGGGAATTTCTACATCGAGCTCATGGATCACGGCCTCGAGCCGCAGCGGGAAACGAATCCCAAGCTTGTCCGGCTGGCCCGCGACCTTCATCTTCCGCTTATCGTGACCAACGATATCCATTTTCTCGGGAAAGACGACGCCGCGAGTCACGACGTCCTCCTCTGCATCCAAACGAACAAAAAGGTCAGCGACACCGACCGGATCAAGTTCGGTTCGACGGAATTCTATTTCAAGTCGCCGCAGGAGATGGAACGGCTTTTCGGCGAAGTCCCGGAAGCGCTTGAAAACACCTTTCATGTCGCCGCCCGCTGCGGTTTCGAGTTTCCCAAAGGGGAATATTTTCTTCCCCGCTTCGACCCGCCCGGCGGGAAATCCTTGCGGGAATATTTCGAGGAAATCGCCTGGGCGGGGTTTTCCGACCGGGCCGAAAAACTCGGGCCGTCTTGGAACGACGGAAAACTCACCCATGGAATCGAGGTCTACAAGGCGCGGCTCGAACGGGAAATCCAGTCGGTCAAGGAGATGAAATTCGAGGGGTATTTCCTCATCGTCTGGGACCTTCTCCGAACCGCCCGGTCCCGGGGCATCCCGGTCGGTCCGGGCCGCGGCTCGGCCGCCGGGTCGCTGCTCGCCTACTGTCTCCGGATCACCGACATCGATCCTCTCGAATACGACCTTCTCTTCGAGCGGTTTCTCAACCCCGAGCGGATCAGTTTGCCCGATATCGACATGGATTTCTGCGCCCGCCGCCGGGCGAGATGATTTCCTACGTCACCGGAAAATACGGCCAGGCCAACGTCAGGCAGAACATCACCTTCGGGACGATGGCCGC
>CAYSGA010000142.1:0-5804 GCA_964430165.1 uncultured Eubacteriales bacterium | reverse complement strand
AGAGGTTCGGCCTGCTCGGTGGCCAGTTTCATTTTCAGTTCCGGGTAGGAGATCAGCCCGGTGAAAACGGCCGAGACGACGATGTAGAAGATTGTGCAGATGATCAGCGAACCGATGATCCCGATGGGCAGGTCGCGCTTGGGATTCCGCGTCTCCTCGGCTACGGTGGAAACGGCGTCGAACCCGATATAGGCGAAAAAGACGATGGCCGCCCCGGCGCTGATGCCGGCCCAGCCGTTGGGGGCGAAGGGCGTCCAGTTGGACGGCTGGACCCAGAAGAACCCAATAATGATGAAAAAGGTCAGGACGACGATCTTGATTCCGACCATAACGGCGTTGAACCGGGCGCTTTCCCGGATTCCCCAAATCAGGACGAGGGTGATGATCGCCACGATCCCGACGGCCAGGATGTTGAAGATGACCGGGACGCCGAAGATGTGGGGGGCATCCCGGAAAACGACCTTGACCCCGTTTTCGTCCACGATCTTGGCCGCGGTCCGGTAGTCCATCGACAGCCAGTCGGGAAAGTTGAGGCCAAAGCCTTTAAGAAAGGTTTTGAAATAGTTGGCCCAGGAAATGGCCACGGCGATGTTCCCGACCGCGTACTCGATGATCAGGTCCCAGCCGATGATCCAGGCGATGATTTCGCCCAGGGTAGCGTAGGAATACGTGTAGGCCGACCCAGAGATCGGGACGATGGAGGTGAATTCCGCGTAACACAGGGCGGTGAAGCCGCAGACGACCGCCGTGATGACAAACGACAGCATCAAGGCCGGGCCGGCCCCGGGCCGGTGGGCGTCGCCGGCCGCGGCTGTGCCGATCGTGGCGAAGATGCCCGCCCCGATGATGGCCCCGATGCCGAACAGGATCAGATGGCCGGGTCCGAGGGTGCGCTTGAGTTGGAATTCGGGACGCTCGGAATCCCCGAGGCACTGGTCCAGGGATTTGGTGCGGAAGAGCTTGCTCCGGGAAAACATCTTGCCCGGATGGGGGTGCGATCCGGCCTGCGTTTTATCCATGATCTCTCCAGAAGTCCCCTATGTTATCAAAAAACGGAAATAAAGGGGACAGGATTGCCTTCGGGAGGGACGTTTTGGTATGCTTTGCGGGTGACGCCGCGTCTCCCATTCCCGCCCCCGAGGAGGATGTTATGTCCCGCAAAAGAATCCTGGTTTCATTTGTTTTGATGGCCGTCGTGGTCTTGATTTTGGGCTGTAAAAAAACGGAACCGCAGCCCGAGGCCGCCGCCCCGGAATTCCGCTGGCAGATCGACCAGTTCGCCGACCTGAAGATCCTCCGCTACCAGGTCCCCGGCTTCGAGGCGCTGACCCCGACCCAGAAAGAGCTGGTTTATTATCTCTCGGAGGCGGCCTTATGCGGCCGGGACATCGTCTTCGACCAGAATTACAAGCACAACCTGACGATCCGCAAAACCCTGGACGCGATCGTCGAGGGATACAAGGGCGACCGGGCCGACCCGCGCTGGGAAAAGTTTATGACCTACGTCAAGCGGGTCTGGTTCTCCAACGGCATCCATCACCATTACTCCACGGACAAGTTCCTGCCGGAGATCGAGCCGGATTATTTCGCCGAGCTGGTCAGGGGGACGCAAGGCGTTTCCTTCCCGGCGGCCGCCGGGCAGTCGCTCGACGACTTCATGGCCTTCCTCCGGCCGCTCCTCTTCGACCCGGCCGTGGATGCTAAAAAAGTCTCCCAGGATTCCTCGCAGGACCTGGTGGCGAAATCGGCCGTCAATTTCTATGAGGGCGTCACCCAGGCCGAGGTCGAGAAGTACTACGAAAAGGTCATCGATAAGAAGGATGAGACCCCTGTTTCCTACGGGCTGAACACGAAGGTCGTTAAGAAGAACGGCAAGATCGTCGAAGAGGTCGCTTCGATCGACGGGATGTACGGGCCGGCGATCAAGCAGATCGTCTCCTGGTTGGAAAAGGCGGCCGGCGTGGCCGAGAACGACCGGCAGAAAAAAACGATCGAAACGCTGATCAAATACTACCGGACCGGCGATTTAAACGACTTCGACACGTACAACATCCTCTGGGTCGGCGACCTCGAGTCCCGGATCGATTTCGTCAACGGCTTCATCGAGGTTTACAACGACCCGCTGGGGCGGAAAGCCACCTGGGAAGCTCTGGTCAATTTCAAGGACCTCGAGGCGACCAAGCGGGCGGACATCATCTCGGCCAACGCCCAGTGGTTCGAGGACAACTCGCCGGTCGACCCCCGGTTCAAGAAAAAGGAAGTCAAGGGGGTGGCGGCGAAGGTCATCACCGCGGCGATGCTCGGCGGCGACTGCTACCCGTCCACGCCGATCGGGATCAACCTGCCGAACGCCAACTGGATCCGGGTCAACCACGGTTCCAAGTCCGTGACGATCGAGAACATCACCTACGCTTACAACCAGTCCTCGCTGACGTCCGGCTTCGGCCAGGAATTTGCGGCCTCGCCCGAAGAACTGGAGCGGAGCAAGAAATACGGCGGGCAGGCCGGAAACCTCCACACCGATTTCCACGAAGCTTTAGGCCACGGGTCGGGCCAGCTTCTCCCCGGCGTCAGCTCCGAGGCGCTCAAGAACTACCATTCCCCGGTCGAGGAAGCCCGGGCCGATTTGTTCGCCCTCTATTACCTGATGGACCCGAAGGTCGTCGAGCTCGGACTGTTGCCCAACGAGGACGCAGCCAAGGCCGCGTATGACGCCAACATCCGCAACGGCCTCCTGACTCAGATCACCCGGATTCAGCCGGGTCAGAACATCGAACAGGCCCACATGCGGAGCCGGGCGATGGTCTCCCAGTGGGTCTACGAGAAAGGACTCCCGGAGAACGTCATCAGCCGGGCCGAGAAGGGCGGCAAGACCTTTTTCACGGTCAACGATTACGGGAAGTTGCGGAAGCTGTACGGCGAATTGCTGGCCGAGATCCAGCGGATCACGAGCGAGGGCGACTACGCGGCCGGTAAAAACCTCGTCGAGACATACGGCGTCAAGATCGATCCCGTGCTTCACACGGAAGTCCTGGCCCGGTACGCCAAGCTGAACCTGGCGCCCTACGCCGGCTTCATCAACCCGGTATACACGCCCGTAACGGACGAAAGCGGCAAGATCGTCGACGTCACGATTTCGCTGCCCGAGGATTATGTCGGGCAGATGTTGGAGTATGGGAAGAAGTACGGTTATCTGTAAGTTGATTTCGTAGTTCGGGGATGTATCCCGCGATGTTCCTTTTCCTTATCCCGTTGCTTGTGGGGTTTGCTTTTAATTGGGCAAGCTCCACAGGATCAATCTCATCGACCCCATGACGGGGGTGGAAATCAAGTAAGCGCCCGGTCGCGGTCTTCCGTTCGTTGAGGTTATGCCTCCGGGGTCTTCAGGCCCCGGGGGCCCTTTTTTGTGATTGTTCACACGCAGGGAGGGAGAGGTCCCGCCGAATGTCAAGGAACAAGGAGGGGACTATTTCTTCAATATAAAAAAGATCAGGGCGGCAATAATCGCGATGATCAGACCGATATACGCGCCCCGGCGTTTCTTTTTACAAAACAGTTCGGCGGCGTCCTCATCCAGATAGAAGCGGTCGTTCGAAACCTCGACGAGGATTTTTTTCTTGATCAGGCCCTTGGTGATTATCCGGTTCTTGATGTTCAGCGATTCCAGGGTCATCGCCTGCCGCGGGTCGGTCGCGCATTGATCCCGGAACTTGCGGATGATCTTTTTTTGAATCGCATGAATGATGATCGCTTCTTCTCCGGCCATGGGATTCTCCTCTTGATAAGCGATCATACGGAATATTCTCCGGAAGGTTCACCCCGGCGGCGGCGGAAAACGGCGGGGCCAGCATCAGAAAGACGGTCAAGCTAAGGGCGGGCGAATAGAAGTAGGGTCGCTTCGGGGTTGCCTTTCTCATGCAGGTCCTCCGTTCCTCCTGCTATCATAGCAAAAATCCGGCCCGTTCACGGCGCCTTGTAATATTTTTTCTTCTATATCATAGTAGGTTCCGATGATTCCGCCCTCCGTTCCGTGAGGTTGAACCGGGAGGATTCCCCATGAAACAGCTCCTCAAACATTCCGGGATGATTTTACTTGCCTGCGGCCTGTCCGCCTGCGCGAAGACACCGGGCCCCGATTACCCGATCAGGGACGTCCCGATGACATCCGTCAAGTTCACGGACGGCTTCTGGGGCGAACGCCAGAAAACCGACGTCGACGTCACCATCCGCCACGAGATGAAGGAAAGCGAGCAGACCGGCCGGCTCAAAAATTTTGAGCTGGCCGCGGCCGCGCTTCGGGGCAGGGCCGGAGGCAGACTCGCGACGGCATATCCTTTCGACGATTCCGACGTTTACAAAGTCATCGAGGCCGCCGCCTATGCCTTGATGCTCAAGCCGGACCCGGCGCTGGCCGGGGATCTCGACGTCTGGATCGCCAAAATCGCCGCCGCCCAGGAACCCGACGGTTATCTCTACACCGCCCGGACAATCAACCCGGCCGCCCCGCCCGAAATGTCGGGGCCCGAGCGCTGGGTCAACCTGTCCATGAGCCACGAACTCTACAACGCCGGCCACCTGTACGAAGCGGCCGCAGCCCATTTCCAGGCGACCGGCCGACGCAATTTCCTCGACGTCGCTTTGAAAAACGCTGACTTCATCGTCAAAACGTTCGGCCCGGGCGAAAAACAGCTCAAGCGCGTCCCTGGCCACGAGGAAATCGAGATCGGCCTCGTGAAGTTGTACCATTTGACCGGGAAAAAGAAATACCTCGACCTGGCCAGGTTTTTCATCGACCAGCGGGGCAACGCCTCCGGCCATGAATTGTACGGGGAATATTCCCAGGACCACAAACCGGTTCTCGAGCAGGACGAGGCCGTCGGCCATGCCGTCCGGGCGGCTTACCTCTATTCGGGCATGGCCGACGTCGCCGCCCTCGCCGGCGACTCCAGCTACCTGGAGGCGCTGGACAAGATCTGGGAGGATGTCGTTTCAAAAAAACTCTACCTGACGGGAGGGATCGGCTCGGCCGGCGGGATCGAGGGTTTCGGCCCGGCCTATGAACTGGGGAACGAAACCGGCTACGCCGAAACCTGCGCGACGATCGCCTTCGCCCTCTGGAATTACCGGATGTTTCGTCATCACGGCGAGGCGAAATACATGGACCTCTTCGAGCGGGCTGCCCTGAACGCCTTTCTTTCGGGCGCGGGGATGAGCGGCGACCTCTTCTTCTATCCCAACCCGCTGGCCTCCCGCGGCGAGGCGAAGCGGACGCCCTGGTTCACCTGCGCCTGCTGTCCGCCCAACGTTGCCCGGTTCATCGCCCAGATGGGCGGGTTCGCCTACGCCGTCCGGGACGACCGGGTGTACGTCAACCTTTACGCCCAGGGCACGGCCGACATCGAAACGAAAAACGGGAAAGTCACCCTTGCCCAGACAACGCGGTATCCCTGGTCGGGGGACATTAAAATCGAGGTCGCGCCCGAAAAGCCGACAGTTCTGACCCTGATGCTCCGAATTCCGGACTGGGCTCAGGGGCGCCCGCTCCCCGGGGACCTTTATTCCTACGAGGACGACACGTCCGACGTGCCGGCTATCAAAATCAACGGCGAGGAAGTCGCCTTCGGGTATGACAAGGGCTTCCTGCCGCTCGAGCGGACGTGGACCAAGGGCGACGTCGTCGAGCTTTCCCTCCCGATGCCCGTCCGCTTCGTTAGGGCGAATGTGAATATCGCCGAGGACGCCGGCCGGGTCGCGGTCGAGCGCGGCCCGCTCCTGCATACGCAGGCGCACCCCGGCAGCCCGGG
>CAYSGA010000141.1:0-5904 GCA_964430165.1 uncultured Eubacteriales bacterium | reverse complement strand
ATTCTATAAAGACTGGACCGGGCCGAATTTTCCGCGGGTGATCGTGATTGAAATCCAGCACGCCAACCCGTATTACGATGACTCCTACGCGGTCAACTCGGCCAACCTCGGCCCCTACGGCGACGCCATTGTCAAGGAACTGATCCCCTTCATCGAGAAGAAATTCCGGGGGCTCGGCGCGGGCTGGGCCCGGTTCATGTACGGCGGCTCGACCGGGGGTTGGGAGGCGCTGGCCGCCCAGGTCTTCTACCCGGACGACTTCAACGGGTGTTACGCCGCCTGCCCCGATCCGATCGATTTCCGGGCTTACACGGTCGTCAATATCTACGACCATAAAAACGCTTATTACGTCGACGGGCCATGGAAGAAAACGCCGCGGCCGGGCACGCGCAATTACCTGGGCGAGGTTGCGACGACGCTCGAGCAGGGAAACCACCGGGAGCTGGCCATCGGAACGCGCGGCCGGTCGGGCGACCAGTGGGACATCTGGCAGGCCGTGTTCGGACCGTGCGGAGCGGACGGATACCCCAAGCCGATCTGGGATAAGCTCACGGGGGTCATCGATCCGGAGGTTGCGGCCTATTGGAAAGAGAATTACGACCTCGGCTACATCCTCCAGCGCGACTGGAAAACCCTCGGCCCCAAGCTCCAGGGGAAGATCAACATCTACGTCGGCGACATGGATAATTTTTATTTAAACAACGCCGTTTATCTTATGGAAGCGTTCCTGGAGAGCACGAAGGACCCGTATTACGCCGGCGAGGTGAAATACGGCGACCGGGCCGAGCACTGTTGGAACGGGGATCCGACGCGGGCGAACGCGTACTCGCGGTTGCGCTATCACCAGATGTACATCCCCCGGGCGATCGAACGGCTGCTCAAAACCGCGCCGCTCGGGGCGGATTTGAAAAGCTGGAGATATTGAGCGGCGGCCTAAATTACAAGTAATCGGTACCAGGTTAACCATTTCCCTATTTTTGGGCTTTTTAAAACAATGGGGAAACGGTTAACCTGGTACCGATTTGTTCACAGCGAATATTTAAAAAGCTTCATTCCTTCAAGCGGCGGGACCTTGCCCCGGTAGATGTCCCAGTAATACGTCCGCGCTTCGGCCAGTTTAGTGTAAAGAGGGTGCATTTCGTCCGGAATGTGCGTCCCGATGACCTTCCGGTCGCCGTCGACCAACAGGAGTTTGGCGCAACGGTTGAGAATCCCGGCCGTGCCGACGCTGCAGATAGTCACGAGTTCGCCGGCCTTGGATCTCCGGACGAGCTCGCCGTAGGACAGATACCGCTCTTCGACCCGGACGTCCCTGTGAGTCAGAATTTTACAGATTCCCTGGATGGTGACCGACGGAAGGATCAGGGGGTTCTCCGGGATTTTGACGACGGTCCCGTCGTTGAAGGCGAACAGACAGCAGGAGGAATCCCACTCGGTGATGTTCCGTTCCTCGATCGGCAAGTGCGGTTGATCGTCCAGGAACAGGGCCGCGGCGGCCGTCGGTTCGATCCGTTTGGCCTCCTCACAGGCCTTGACGCTCATGACGTAATTCACGCCCAGTTTCAGACAACCCGTGCCGTTGACGCCGACGGCCCGGACGAGGTGCGGGATGACGACGCCGGTGAACGGCTCTCCCAGGTACTGGTCATAGCGGGAGGCAAGGGCCCGGATGGCCGGCTGGTTGGGGAACGTGACTCCGATCGATTGTTCCTCGTCAACGGTGAACGGCCGGAGGTAGCCCTGGGCGCCCATCGCCGCCATTTCCTCAAACAGGCCGCGCATTTCCGGCTCTCGGAAGAACCGGTCCGCGATTATCGTCTCCAGCTCGTCGGCCGTGGGGACGAGGTGGGCGGAATCCCTACCGATATTGAAGAGCATCGACCGGCGGAACCGCTCGAGGTTCTTGTCCCAGTTCAGGAAAATCACTTCCAGGACCCCCGACGAATTCTTGCGGCAGAAAAATCGAATCCCCTCGAAGGCCAGGAAAATCGCGTAGTTGGTCGACCGGGAGCAGGCCGCGATCTTCGCGTCGCTCGGGAGAAGTTCATAGGATTTGTCGGCCAGGCCGTACCGCATCTGCTTGGACGACCATTTGAGCCCTTCGAATTTCGCCATCGATAATCCTCCTCGGCGCCGGGACCGGTGCGCCGGACCTTGCCGGCCTCCCCGCCCCTGGCGTGAGGGTTCGGGCAACCGACCCTTTTTGGGCGGTGATGATCGGATTTGGAAAGAGTATTTGGTAACACATCGACCCGGCCCTGTCAAACGGGCCGGATCGATGTTTCCGGCAGGAAGTTCGGGTATAATGGGGACGGAAGACTGAGGCCGCCGCCGGCGGCTCAAACCGAGGAAGGAGGAAAACACATGAAAAAAGCGCTGATCGCGGTTCTGCTGGTCGCTGCCGTGGCGTTCGCCGTCCCGGGCAAAGCCCAGGCCGAATATCTCTCGTTGAACTTCGGCGTCATTACCGATACGTCGTTCTCCTTCAAGCCGTTCCTCTGGACCGCAGGAATGACGGTCGACATCCCCCTGGGAAACGTCATGACCTTGTCTCCGGAGGGTTACATCGTCGTCCATAAATTCGAATTCGGGAGCTTCATTTTCGCCCCGGCGGTGATGTTGAACTTCAACTTCAATGAGTTTTTCGTCGGGGCAGGCATTTCCAAATGGTTTCTCCTGGGAGATGATATCGACGGCTCACCTTCCTCGGACTTCTCCCTGAAGCTCAACGCCGGCTTCCAGGGATACGACCTGCGGTTGACGGCCTTCCTCTTCACGCCGTTCAACGATTTGTTCGGGTCGGCGGCCGTCGGCGCGACTCTCGGGTTTGTGTTTTAATCCCTTGCTCACACTCCATATAATCGACCCGGGAGGTATCATGAAAAATCATTTGGTTGTCCTGGCCCTCATCGGAGCTCTTGTTTTCGCGGGGACCGCCTGCGGGAAAAAAGAATCGGCGCCCGCGGAAGCCGCGGCCGAAGCCGCCGGACCCTCTGCCCAACCGGCGGCTTCCGGCGCCGAAGCGGCCGAAAATCTCGGACAGAAAATCGGCTCGTCCTATCTCGAAACCCTGAAGCAGGTCGTCGCGATGCTGAGCGACAAGCCGGCGGCGGACGACGTCAAGGCCATGCTCACGGATATGAAGAGCTGGACGATCGACCTGATGGTCGACCTTGGAAAAGAACGTGAGGCGATGTCCGTTGAGGACCGGGCCACAGTTGACCGGGTTTTGACCAACCGGATCGCCTCGGTTCCGGCCGACTTGTTCAAGGAATACCAGGACGTCCAGACCTTCTACAAGGGCGACTCGGAGCTTTTCAACCTGATCGCCGATTTTAACATCATCACCCAGTACGCCAACTTCGACTTGCTTAAAAAGCAGTTGCCTGAAGAGGCTAAGCGCCTCGGGATCCTGTAACGATGCGCCGGCGGGCCGGTCTTCTTGTTCTTGCGGCCCTCACCCTGGCCGTTTTCGTTCCGGCCGCCCTCTCCGGGCCGCAGGAACAAGCGGCGGCCGGGGCGGCCAAGCATCCGATCGACGCCTGGCTGGAAGAATGCACGGCCAAGGACGAATCCACCGTCGGGCAGATCGCCTGCCTGGCGACGGCCTACGAAAAATGGGACGCCGAGCTCAACCGGGTCTACCGGGAGCTCATGAAGAAGCTCCCGGAGGCCGCCCGGCCGGCCTTCAAGGCCGCCCAGATCGCCTGGTTGAAGTACCGGGACGAGGAATTCAAGCTGCTCGCCGCGCTCTACGACCCGCTCGACGGCACGATGTACGGGCTGATGAAGACCGCCGACCGGGTCGACATCGTCCGCAAGAGGGCGTTGGAGCTTTCCTCATATTTGGACGTTCTCGAAAACGTTTAAAAATGAGGTGGCGGGCGGCGCGGGGCCCTTTTTTTGATTTCGGCCGTCTTTTGGAATAAAATTCGGGGCATATGATCGCGCATCTGAAAGGCGTCATCCTCCAGAAATCCCCGGCGCAAATCGTCGTCGATTGCGGCGGGGTCGGGTACGCGGCGGCCATTCCCCTCTCCACGTTCTTCAAGGTCGGAGTGGAAGGCGAGCGCGTCGAGCTGTTTATTCACACCCACCTCACGGACAATGCCCTATCGCTTTTCGGTTTTCTAACGCTCGACGAAAAAGAGCTGTTCCTCAAGCTCATCTCGATCTCCGGGATCGGACCGAAGCTGGCCATCGCCGTCCTTTCGGGAATGGACACGGAGACGCTGGCCGAAGCCGTCCGGACGAGTGACGTGGCCCGGATCGCGATGGTGCCCGGGATCGGAAAGAAGACGGCCCTCCGGATCGCCATGGAGTTGGCCGATAAAATCGAAGCAAAGGAAAAGGTCCTCAAAGCCCGGGGCTCGAAGGAGACCGAGGACCTCGTCTCGGCCCTGCTCAACATGGGCTTCCGCCGCAAGGAGGTCGAGCCCGTCGTCGAGGAAGTCGTCAAAGCCGGCCAGGGCGAGGATTTTGAACACCGGCTCCGGGCGTGCCTGAAGGCGCTCTCCAGGGTCTGACATGCCGCCCCTCGCCGCATCCGCCGTCCTCAACCCCGTCCGGACCAAGGAAGACCTCCTTTTCGAGGACAGCCTCCGGCCCCGGAATTTCGAAGAATTCATCGGCCAGGACAATATCAAAGCCAACCTGAAGGTTTACATCGAGGCGGCCAAAAAGCGCGGCGAGCACCTGGACCACGTTTTGCTGTATGGGCCGCCGGGGCTGGGAAAGACCAGTTTGGCTTACCTCCTGTCCAAGGAGCTCGGGGTCGGGTTGAAGCCGACGGCGGGACCGGTGATCGAGCGGGCCGGGGACCTATCGGCCATCCTTTCCAACATGCAGAGCAAGGAAGTCCTGTTCATCGACGAAATCCACCGCCTCCACCCAAGCGTGGAGGAGATTCTATACTCGGCCATGGAGGACTTCAGCCTGGACATCGTGATCGGGCAGGGCCCGGCGGCCCGAAGCCACAAGCTCAGGCTGAAGAAATTCACCCTGGTCGGGGCGACGACACGGGCGGGAAGAATCACCGCCCCGCTGCGCGGCCGGTTCGGGATCATCCACCGCCTCGACTACTACAAGGACGCCGACATCAAGAAAATATTGCTGAGGGCGGCCTCCTTGCTGAAGGTCAAAATCGACGACAAGGGCGCCGAGCAAATCGCCAAGCGGGCCCGGGGGACGCCACGCGTGGCCAACCGGTTATTGCGGCGAGTCCGGGACCACGTCGACGTCAAGGGCAAGGGCGTGATCACCGCGTCCGCGGCCGACGAGGCCCTCGACCTGATGGAAGTCGACGCCCTGGGGTTGGACGACGTCGACCGGAAAATCCTCCACACAATCATCGACAACTTCGGCGGCGGCCCGGTCGGGATTTCGACCATCGCCGCGGCCATCGACGAGGAGAAGGACACCATCGAGTCTATCTACGAGCCCTTCCTAATGCGCCTCGGATTTCTCGAACGGACGATTCGCGGCCGGAAGCTGACCCGGAAGGCCTATGAGCACCTCGGCATCCCCCACCCCGGTCACGGCCGGACGGGCGCGAGCCAGAAAAAGCTCTTTCAAGATTGAAGGACGGCCGGACTCCGTGACGCGGTTATAACTCCATGCTGGTCAAAGACTTCGATTTTCACCTTCCCCCGGAGCTCATCGCCCAGAAGCCGCTTCAACGCCGGGACGATTCGCGGATGATGGTCGTCCGGAGGAGGGAGGGGACGTTCAGCCACGCGTCTTTCCGCGATTTTCCGGAGGAGATGGAGGCGGCGAGTCTGCTGGTGCTGAACGACGCCAAGGTCATTCCGGCGAAAGTCTGGGGCCGGAGGGGAGAAAAACTCGTCGAATTCCTGTTGTTCAAACAACGCGAGCCGGGGACGTGGGAGGCCCTCTGCCGGCCGG
>CAYSGA010000140.1:0-5913 GCA_964430165.1 uncultured Eubacteriales bacterium | reverse complement strand
GTTTCCGGAGGACCTCGAGGCCCAGGTTGACCTTGGCGAACGAAGGGATCTTCATCGCAGGAGCTTCTCGATTTCCGGCCAGGTTTTGGAAGCATACGGCCGGAGAAAATCCAGGGAAAAATCAGGGGGGGGGCGGTCAAACGCCGCCTCGAGAAGCCCGACGATCCCCTCCGTCCCGACATGTCGAAACGCCCAGCGGCGCGGCAGGCCGCTTCCGGGAAAAAACTCCTGGACTCGGAACGACAACTCGTTCCGCTTTCCGGAGACGACCCGGCCGCGGGCGTCGCGAACGAACGCCCAATCCGCCGAGGCCTTGTCGCTCCAACGGCCGGAGATCAAGCCCGCGATTTCCGCGGGCTGAACGGGGAACCCGAGAAATTTTGCGATGACCTCGTCCCGTTCCCCCCGCCAATACACCCGTTCCGAGGGAAGGACGAGATACGCCTCGGCGCCGCGGATGAGAAAAATCGAGGCGGACCGGCCGAGGGCGTCGAAAACCTCCAGCCGGGCCCGGTTGGGAAGGAGGATCGCAAAGGCGAATTTCGCCCGGGACGTTTCTTCTCCCCGGGTCAAACGAAGCGAGGCGTACCCCTCGATTTCCCGAACGTCTGCCGAGGGGTGGAGGGAGGGAGGGAACGGACGGCAAGCCCCGGCAAACAACGCCGCGCCGGTCAGGACGCCGAGAAGGAGGAAACGAAATCCGGGAAGCGCTGAGGCTTTGGCCGTCACGGTTTTTCCAATCGCCGTCAATCCAGCTTGAGCCCGTAATCCTCGGCTTTTTCGGCTTTTTTTCGGGCTTCGTCCGAAACGGGCAGGCGGGAGGTTTCTCCGGAATCGTCGAGTTCGAATCCGTAGTCCTCGGTTTTCAGGCTCCGCAGTCTTTCCTTGCGTAAAAGCCGGGCCTCCTCATCCATTCGTTTTTTTCGAAAGAGCGGATAGAAGGGCGATTTGAGTTTTTTCCCGAAACAGGACAGGCGGGGATTGGCCGCGAGCAGGACGATGAAAACCGCGAAAACGACGAGGATTCCGACAACGCCGATGTTCATCACCGCACCTTTCCGGCCTCACTCCCAGTCATTTTCGTCCCGCCCGGGCGAAAAAAGGAACGGCACTCGGCTCCGGGTGTCTGATGCGCTCCCGTTCCCGAAGGGTCAATCCTTCTGGAACGGGGGAATTTTGCGCCGTTCTTTATCCTTGCCCAGGTTGAACCCGACGAGAAACGCCGCCAAAAGAGTGATGATCCTAAACAGAGTCTTGAAAAAGCCCTTCATAACAGCATACCTTCCAAGAAAACCTTCCGAGAGTATTTTACCCAAGGTCGGAGAATTGTCAAATTTTCCGATCCGCCCGAAACTTTGCTATAATGAACGGGTTAAATCCTGGCCGCGAAGGACGCACCGATGCCGATTTACGAATATATTTGCGAAAAATGCCGGAAACAGATCGAACGGATCCAAAGGGTTTCCGACCCGCGGTGCAAAAAATGCCCCCAATGCGGTGGGCCCCTCCGGAAACTCGTTTCTTCTCCGGCCATCCAGTTCAAGGGATCTGGATTTTACATCAACGACTACGCCAAAAAAAGCGGCGCCCCGGCTGAAGGCAAAAAGAAATCCGTCCCGAAAGACAAAGGCGAAAAGGCGGCGGAATCCCTCCCTAAAACGACGTCCGATCCGGAGTGATCCGCGGAATCCCCGGCCCATGAAAATCGTCGTACGGACGCCGAACTGGATCGGCGATACGCTGATGGCTTTTCCCGCGATAGCGGCCCTGCGCCGGCATTTTCCCGCCGATGAGATTTCGATCGCCGCCCCGGACGGGATCCGGGATATTTTCGCCGGCCCGGAAACGACGGAGCGTCTCCTCTCGCCGGCCCCGGCCCGGAAGGGAACGAGCCTTCTTCGGGCGGCCGCCGACCTGCGGGCCGGGCGTTTTGACGCCGGGCTCCTGCTGACGAATTCGTTCGGATCGGCCCTGGTTTTCGCCCTAGCCCGGATTCCGCAACGCTGGGGATACGCCCGGGACGGGCGCGGCCGGCTTCTGACAAAGCGGGTCCGAAGGACGGATGAACCCGTCCACATGGTCCAGTATTATTCGGAGTTGATGGAGGGGTTGGGGATCCCGACCTCCCCGCCCGAAATCAGGCTTTCCGTAACCTCGGAGGAGGCCACCCGCGGCCGGGAACTTCTCGCAAGGGCCGGTCTCGATCCAGGACGTCCTCTGGTCATTCTCAACCCGGGCGCCGCCTATGGCCCGGCCAAACGTTGGCCGCAGGGGCGTTTTTCGGCCCTGGCCGGGATCCTCCAGGAACGCCGCGGGGCGGAAATCGCCGTGACGGGAACGGCGGAGGACCGGCCGGCGGCCGCGGCCATTTGCGCTGGCCTTAAGCGGCCGGCAGCCGACCTCACGGGAAAAACGACGCTCCGCGAGCTCTTGGGGGTCATCCGGGCCGCCGCCGTTTTCGTCACGAATGACTCCGGGCCGATGCACCTGGCGAATGCGCTTCGGGTTCCCGTCGTGGCCCTGTTCGGCCCCACCGACCCGGCCTTCACCGCCCCGTATCACGACCCGCGGACCATCCTGAAAAAAGACGTCGTCTGCTGGCCCTGCCTCTATCGCCGTTGTCCCTATGACCACCGTTGCTTGGCCGGGATCTCCGCCGAAGAAACGGCGGCCGCGGCTGAGTGCTACCTATGAACCGGCCGGCCGTGTTTCTGGACCGTGACGGGACAATCGTCGACGATGCGGGATACCCGAGCCGCTTCGACCAGCTTGTGTTTTTCCCCCGGAGTTTCGAGGCCGTCCGGTTGCTGAACAAGGCCGGCTTTCCAGTCGTTGTCGTCACCAACCAATCCGGCGTCGGCCGCGGATTTTTCACGGAAGCCGAGCTGGCCGACATTCACGGCCGGCTGGCCGGGGCCTTCGCCGCCGAAGGCGCCCGCCTCGACGCGTTTTATTCCTGCCCCCATTACGCGTCATCCCCGGATCCGCGGTATCGAATCGAGTGCGATTGCCGCAAACCCCTTCCCGGCCTCGGGCTCCGGGCGGCCGCCTATCTTTCCCTCGACCTCGCCCGATCTTACATGATCGGGGACAAGGCGGACGACGTGTTGTTCGGCCGGGCGATCGGAGCGACCCCCATCCTGGTCCTGACCGGATACGGTCGGGAAGCCCGAAGAAAACTCGGGAAGGGAACGGACCGGCCTCCGGCCGTGGCCGCCGATTTGCGTGAAGCTGTCGACTGGATTCTGGCCC
The DNA here is from genome assembly GCA_964430165.1 of uncultured Eubacteriales bacterium. Lineage (GTDB taxonomy): Bacteria > Acidobacteriota > Aminicenantia > Aminicenantales > UBA4085 > JAAZPG01. The sequence goes on along the minus strand of CAYSGA010000140.1, from coordinate 2,661 downwards.
GAGAAAAATCCGTCGGGATATGATCCGCATCGACGATATTCTGGAAAAGGTCTCCGACCGCTTCGGCGAAAAGGAGATCGCCCTCCTTCAAAAGGCGACCGTTTTTTCCGCCCGGGCCCACAAGGGCCAAGTCCGGCGCTCGGGCGAACCCTACCTCAGCCATCCCTTGGAAGTCGCCTCCCAGCTGGCCGACATGAACCTGGATGCCACCGCCCTGACCGCCGGCCTCCTCCACGACGTTCTCGAGGACACGGACGTCACCGCGGCGGAGCTCCGGGAGACGTTCGGAAAGGACATCGCCGCCCTGGTGGAAGGCGTGACCAAAATCAGCCGGGTGCAGGAATCCTCCCCGGAACTCCAGCGGGCCGAGACGATTCGTAAAACCATCCTGGCTATGACCGACGATATGCGGGTTATTTTTATCAAGCTGGCCGATCGTCTCCACAACCTCCGGACCTTGAAGTTTCTCCCGGAGACGGCTCAGAAACGGATCGCCGCGGAAACCATGGAGATCTACGCGCCCATCGCCGACCGCCTGGGAATGGGCCGGATCAAGGCGGAGCTGGAGGACCTGGCCTTTCGCTATGTCGAACCCGAAGAGTATTTCCGGATGGCTTCGCTATTCGAGCCCCGGCGAAAAAAAACCGAACTTGCCCTGGCGGCGTTCCGGCGGACCCTGGGGCGGAAAATCGTCGAGAGCCGGATCCCGGCCGAAATCGAAAGCCGGATCAAGCGGCCGTACAGCGTTTGGGAAAAGATGAAGACGCAAAAAATCGAATTCGGCCAGGTTTACGACTTCATGGCCCTTCGGGTCATCACCGATTCGGTCCGGAATTGCTACCAGGTCCTCGGCCTCATCCATCAGAACTGGCCGCCCATTCCCGGCCGGTTCCGCGATTTCATCGCCATGCCCAAGCCCAACCTGTACCAGGCCCTGCACACGACCATCCTGACCGAGGATAAAAGCAGTTTCGAGATTCAAATCCGGACGGCCGAGATGCACGCCCTGGCCGAAAACGGGATTGCGGCCCACTGGCGCTACAAGGACAAGGACGCCCAGGCCCTGGTCAAGGAAGACCGGCGGCTTCATTGGCTGCGGGAAATGGTCGAACTCTTCAAGGAACAGCGCGACCCGAAGGAATTCCTGAAACAATTGAAAATCAACCTGATCCCCGAGGAAGTGTATGTCTTCACCCCGAAGGGCCGGGTGATTTCGCTCCCCGCGGGCGCGTCGGCCCTGGATTTCGCCTTCCGCATCCATACCGAAATCGGCCTTCACGCCGCGGGGGCGAAGATCAACGAGAAGCCCTCGCAGCTGCGGACCCCCCTTCACACCGGCGACATCGTCGAGGTCGTCACCGCGCCCGATCGGGAACCGGCCCGCAGCTGGCTGACGATGGCCTTTACTTCGGGCGCCCGGCGCCTGATCAAACGCCGCCTCAACCAGCGGGACCGTCAGCGGGCCGTCGCTCTGGGCCGGAAATTGTGGGAACGCGAAATCGCCCGCTACCTACTGCCGCCCGGCTTTCCCGGGGGCAACGACCTGCCGGCCAAGTTTGCCGACATCGTCCCCGTTCCCGTCCGTTCGCTTGAAAATTTTTTCGCCCTCGTCGGCCGGGGAAAAATCATTTTAAGCCGAAAAATCATCGAACGGATCTCGCCGCCGGGCCTGCAGCCTCGGCGGAAAGGGGACGCCGGCGATCGTTCGGAAATCCAGGTGAAGGACCGAAGCCGAGAACTCGTCCGGCTGGCCAAATGCTGCGCCCCGATCCAAGGCGAACAGATCATCGGATATCTCACGACGGGAAAGGGGATCACCATCCATGCCGGCCGTTGCCCGCGGATCGTCAAAGAGCTGCTTTCGCCCGATCGCCTGGTCGAGGTCTCCTGGGGAGAACTGACGCCGGTCGTCTACAAGGCCGGAATCGCCGTCTCAGCGGCCGACATTCCCGGGTTGCTCGCCAAGGTGACGGCGGCCGTGGCCGCCCAGGACGGCGACATCATCAAAGCGGAAGTCGCAACCTTCGCGGATAAGAACGCTCAAATCCGGATGACGCTCAAGATCCGGGACATCCGGCACCTCGAGGCGATCCGGGCGGAGATCGGCCGCGTCGAGGGCGTCATTTCCGTCGCCCGGACGTAAGGCGGTCAGCCGGCTTTTTGGACTTTTCCGGAACGGAGGCAGCGGGTGCAGGCCCAGACGTATTTGTTTCCGGAATCCGTCCTGGCCTTGACACGCTGGAGGTTCGGCTTCCACTTTTTCGGCGAGGCCTTATGGGAATGGCTGACGGAATTTCCGAAGACGGGTCCTTTACCGCAAATGTCGCATGTTTTCGGCATGATGATACTCTCGATCTTAACTGAAGCCCCGCGGATTCACATCCGCGAGGTCCTCCCCTTGCCGGCGCTTGAGCGCCGGTCCCCGAAGCAGAGCCGCCGCCGTGTATCCCCCGACAGGCTTATTTTTTACTCCGCGAAGGGGAATTAAGGGTATTTTTTATACCATAAACAGCCGGAGGATTCAAATTCCCCCGCGCCCGGACGCCAAATCGCGGGACTCGGGGGAAGTGCCATCCGACGGACAAACACATGCGAAGCGCCCAAAGTCATCGGTCAACGCGGCGACGGATCAGGCAAAGCCGCGGCGGAGCTTGAAGGCCT
>CAYSGA010000139.1:0-5918 GCA_964430165.1 uncultured Eubacteriales bacterium | reverse complement strand
CGTGTTCCGTTCCTTGAGGCAGGCGACGACCTCCTGGATCGAGCCGCCGGTCGTCAGGATGTCCTCGATGATGACCGCCCGGGCGCTGTCGACCCCCGAAAAACCGGACCGGAACGACATCTTTTCCTCGGCCCGCTGGGTGAAGGCGAATTTTTTTCCGAGCTTGAGGGCGGCCAGGAACCCGATGGCGATGGCTCCGTAGGCGGGGGAGACCACGTAATCGAAATCCGTCCCCTCGGCTTTGATTTTTTTGACCAGGAGGTCGACGATTTTTTCGAGGGCGGCCGGTTTTTCGATCAACCGGATTTTTTCGAAATACCATTCCGAATGCTTGCCCGACGTGAGCTTGAAATGGCCCTGGAGCAGGGCGTTGGATTTCTTGAATAAGGCCAGAACCTGGTCGTTCGAGGTCGGGGACATCGTTTCCTCCTGAAAAGCCGCCTGCCGGCCGTTATCGCTCGGCTTGAATCGCCCCTGCCGTCGGAACGAGGAAACCCGATTATAAAAAGAACGGCCGGAATTCACAAGACCGGACCCATCGCGGCCTCCTTTTCGGGACATCGGGCCTGGATTTTGCTAAAATACGCCCGTTTCGCGGAATGGCCGACAGGAGGTCCCCCATGGCCGGTTCGTTGACTCTCCCGGGAAGCGGGCTGAAACGATTTTGGAGTTTCATCGCCGGCGCCGGCATGATCGCCGCCTCGGTCATGACGGTCCGGCATTTTTACGCCGCCAATTTTCCCGAATCGATCTGGGCGGGCTCGTTCTGCGACCTCAATGCCTTTTTCAACTGCGACAGCTCCGCTTTTTCCCCGATCGCCCATTTCGGCGGCGTGCCGATGGGCTGGTTTGGTTTGTTCGTCGGGGCCCTGGTCGTCCTGGGGGCGGTTTTCCCCTCGGCGCCCTTCGAACGAACGAACAAGGCGGTCTCGATTTTCAACGCCTTCGGCGTCCTCGCGCTTCTCGGGTACTCGGTGTTCGTCCAGAAAAGCCTCTGCCTGTTATGCAGCGGTTATTACCTGTTTTCCCTGTTGAGTTTCTTTTTCTTCTGGAGATCCGGGATCAGGAGCGAAAAAAAAGGCGTCGGCGGATTCCTCCGGACCTTTGCCGCGCCGTCGGTGAAAATCGCCGTCGTCGCGGTCGTGGGCCTCGCCGTCGGGGCCTTCGGGTTCCGGCAGTTCACGCTCGCCAAGGAGGAAGCCCGGAGGGGGGGCGTCGCTTCGAATATCGTGAAGCAGTTCAAGGACCTGGCCGTCATCGGCGACCCGAGCTTCATCTCGCCGTATTGGTCGGCCCAGGCGACGCCGCGCTGGGAGGACGCCCCGATCCGGATCGTCGAATATTTCGATTACCTCTGCCCGGACTGCCTCTTCCTCCACCAGCAGCTCTCCCGGCTCAAGGCCGAGTTTCCCGGGAAAATGAACATCGCCTGCCAATTCTTTCCCCTCGACAGCCAATGCAACGACGTCGTCGAGAAAAACCTTCATCCCGGTTCCTGCGAACTCACGCTGATCGCCGCCCGAGACCCGGCGCTTTTCCCCGTGCTTCATGAAGAAATTTTCGCCAATTACCCGGAAACCAAGCAGCCCGAATGGCGGGAGGACTTGATGAGGCGGTACGGGCTGGGGGCAGCCTTGACCGACCCGGCGACCCGGGACATCCTTCAGCGGATCATCGCCACCGGGGCCGAGTACGAAAAGACCTCGGAAAAATACAGCCACGGGATCCGGTCGACGCCGACCATGATCGTCAACGGCCGGATGATCATCGGGACCCTGCCCGACGATTACATGAAGGCGATTTTCGCCTCGTTGCTGGAGAGCGGGGGGACGGGGCCGGGCGAAGGCCGGTACCTCGAAAACTGGATCGAAACAAAACCTTCCCCGAAGAAATAAATCATCACAAAAGGCGGGGCGCCATGCTGAAAAACCATCCCAAGAGTATGTGGGTCCTCTTCCTGACCGAAATCTGGGAGCGGGTCGGCTTCTACACGCTCATGGCCGTCCTCGTCCTCTACATGGACAAGACCCTCGGATGGAGCGATGCCCGCAAGGGCACGACCTATGGGTTGTTTCTGGCCCTCTGCTATTTCGTCCCGTTGCTGGGCGGCTGGCTCGGCGACCGGGTCTTCGGCCGACGGTCGACCGTCCAGGTCGGGGCGTTCCTGATGGCCCTGGGTTATATCGGGCTGGCCGTGTCCTCGGCGACGAAACTTTTCCCTTTTTACGCCGGGCTTTTCCTGATCGGTTTCGGGACGGGGATCTTCAAGGTCAACATGTCGGTGATGGTCGGCAATCTCTATTCCGGCAAGACGGAACTCAAGGATGCCGGCTTCAACATCTTCTACATGGCCGTCAACATCGGCGCGGCCGTCGCCCCGTTGGTTGCCACATTCGTCGGCGTGACCTGGAACAATTACAACATCAACTTCTGGGTCTGCGCGGCCGGGCTGCTGGTCGCCTCGGCGACCTTCGCCGTCGGGCGGCCGCGGTTGGCCGAGGCGGACCTGAGGGTCGAAGGGAAAAGAGGGGCGGCCGCTTCCCCTGTCGCGGCGATTTCCGCCGCCGAAACCCGGCAGCGGATCGTGACCCTGGTTTCGCTGTTCGTCATCGTCATCCTGTTCTGGGTGGCGTTTTACCAGGATTTCTTCGGCCTGACGCTATTTGCCGAACGGTCGACGAAAATCTACAAGTTCCTCCGGCCGGAGACGTACCAGTTCTTCGAACCCTTCTACATCGTTGCCTTGACGCCCGTCCTCCTTGCTCTCTTCGCCCGGCTTCAGGCCCGGCGCAGGGAGCCCTCCACGCCGGTCAAGATTTTCCTCGGGATGCTGGTCATGGGACTGGCGATGCTCGTCATGGTTTTCGCCTCGCTGGCCGGCGGCGACAAGGACGCCAACAACATGTCGCCCGCCTGGCTGATCGGGACCTACTTCATCGTCACGATCGCCGAAATTCTGATCTCGCCCATGGGCCAGTCCTACGTCTCCAAGGTGGCCCCGCCGAAAATCGCCGGACTGATGATGGGCGGCTGGATGGCCGCGATCGCCGTCGGGAGCTACGGGTCCGGCTGGCTCGGAAAATATTACAGCGATTTCGCCCACCACCAGTTTTTCCTTTTGCTGACGGGCCTGTTGGTTCTTTCGGCGATCCTGGTCCTGGCCTTTCTCAAACGTCTGAAGCGTTTCGCGTCCTGACGCCGGCCGCGGCGTTGCGTCCGGCGCCGCCCGAGGAGAGACAACATGCTGATCAAGGAAAAAATCAAGCAGGCCGCCGGCCTGCTCCGGGAATTTGACCTGGATTGCTGGCTGACGTTCACCCGGGAAACGGCCATCAACGGGGACCCGGTCCTGCCCTTTCTCGTCACCGGCGACCTGACCTGGCATTCCTCGTTCATCATCGGCCGCGACGGCCGGACCAAGGCGATCGTCGGACGCTACGACCGGCAGATGGTCGTGGACACCGGCGCTTACGATGACGTCGAGGCCTTCGTCACCGGGTTCCGCGAGCCCCTTCTGGCCGCCTTGAAGGAGATGAATCCGCGGACGATCGCGGTGAACTTCTCCGAGGAGAGTGAAATCTGCGACGGCCTGACCCACGGGATGTTTTTAACCCTTCAGAAAACCCTGGCCGGGATCGGGATGGCCGACCGTCTCGTCTCCGCCGAGAAACTCGTTTCGGCGCTCCGGGAGCGGAAATCGGCCGTCGAAATCGGCCATATCAAGGAGGCTATCCGGCACACTCAGGAAATCTACGCGATGGTCCCGTCCTTCATCTCCCCGGGGAAGACCGAGAGGGAAATCGCCGATTACATGTACGAGGAGGTCGTCCGACGGGGCTTGAAAACGGCCTGGGGCCGGGACACCTGTCCGGCCGTCTATACCGGCCCCGACACCGCCCAGGCCCACTATAATCCGACCGGTCGGGTTGTCGAACGCGGCCACATCCTCAATATGGATTTCGGCGTCCGGGTCGAAAGCTATTGTTCGGACATGCAGCGGACGTTTTATGTCCTCCGGGAGGGGGAGACGACCGCGCCGGACGATGTCCAAAGGGGATTCGACACGATCGTCCGGTCGATCGAGGCGGCCCGGAAGGCGATCAAATCCGGCGCTTTGGGTCGCGATGTCGACGCCGCCGGCCGCGGGGTCGTCACCGGGGCGGGCTATGAAGAATTTCCCCACGCCCTTGGCCACCAGGTCGGCCGGTTCCCTCACGACGGCACCGCGCTGCTGGGGCCGGCCTGGGAAAAATACGCGCAAAAGCCGTTCCGGCCGCTCGAACCCGGCATGGTCTTTACGATCGAGCCGCGGCTGACCGTCCCCGGCAAGGGGGTCGCCACTGTCGAGGACATGGTCGTCGTGACCGAAACCGGAGCCGATTGGCTTTCGACCCCCCAGACCGAGTTGATCCTCGTCCGGGGCTCGTGAATTCGGGAATTCGGTGCCAGGTTACTCATTTCCCGATTTTAAATCGGGAAATGAGTAACCTGGCACCGAATGGATCTGATCCGGGATATAATAATGAATCTGATGACGAAGGTAGAGAGCGCCCCCCGGTTCGATCCGGCGGAAGCCGAAGACATCGCCCGGACGTTTTTCGGTTTTTCGGGTTCGGCCTCGCCGCTCCCGAGCGAGCGCGACCAGAATTTCCTCGTTACGTCCGCTTCGGGTGAGCGGCGGGTTTTAAAGATCGCCAATCCGGACGAAAAACCGGAGATCCTCGACCTCCAGAACGCGGCGATGCGGCATCTCGCGGCCGGCGATAATCCGATCCCGGCGTCAACCGTTTTCCCGGACGGCAAGGGCCGGTTGACCGTCGAGGTCAAGAACAGGGAAGGCGTCTCCCATGCCGTCCGGATGGTCTCTTATATCGAGGGGACGCCGCTGGGAGCGGTCTATCCGCAGACGCTGGAACTGCTTTCCGACCTGGGGCGTCTCCTCGGCCGGTTGACCCGCCGGCTGGCTTCCTTCGATCATCCGTCCGCCCGGCGGGATTTTTATTGGGATTTGCGAAACGGCGAACGGGCCGTTCGCGAATACCGCCCCTTGATCGACGACCCCGACAGAAACGACCTCGCGGGCTTCCTCCTCGAACGGGCGACGACGATTCTCGGGCCCCTTTGGGACCGCCTGCCGCAAAGCGTCGTCTACAACGACGCCAACGATTTCAACGTAATTGTCGCCCGACCCGAAACAGGGGCGGATTCGTTCGGTGAACGCCGGGTCGCCGGCCTGATCGATTTCGGCGATATGGTCCGTTCGGCGACGCTCGCCGATCCGGCCGTGGCTTGCGCCTATGCCATGCTCGGCAAGGACGACCCGCTCGCGGCCGCCGGGGCCGTCGTCTCCGGGTATCATTCCGTCTATCCCTTGGACGACCAGGACCTGAAAGCTCTCTTCCCCCTCGTCGTCCTGCGACTTCTGATGAGTGTTTCGATCTGTGCCCGGCAATCGGGCGCCCGGCCGGACAACGATTACCTCCGGATTTCGAACGACTCCGCCTGGGCGCTGTTGGACCGGCTGCGGACCGTTCCTCCGCGGTTCGCCGAATACGTTTTCCGCAACGTCTGCCAACGGCCCCCTCATCCGGCGGCCGGGCGGCTTCGCGACTGGTTGAAGCGGACCGAGGCGCCGGGCGGTTTCGCCCCAGTGATGGGCGTTCCGCTCAAAGTCGAGCCGAAGGTCGTGTTTGATTTAAGCGTGGGATCGCCGCTTTTTCCGAACCCTGAAATCATCGACGACACCGGCGGCTGGACGCGGATTTTGTTCGAGGAAATGGCGGCCAAGGGGGCGTCTTTCGGTCTCGGCCAGTACGACGAAGCCCGGTTGGTCTACACGTCGAAGAATTTCCGACCGGCCGGCCGGCCTTACGCCGAAGGCCGGACGGTCCATCTCGGAATCGACGTCTTCGCCGCCG
>CAYSGA010000138.1:0-5924 GCA_964430165.1 uncultured Eubacteriales bacterium | reverse complement strand
GTAAACATGGACTTCGCCGAAACCGAGGCCGACGAGCGCCTGATCAACCTGAGCCGTTTCCCGATATTCTTTCCGGAGAAACGGATGTTTTTCCTGGAGGGCTCGGAGACGTTCAGCTTCAGTTCGAGCATGAGTTTCACGCCCTTCTTCAGCCGGACCGTCGGGCTGGTGGACGGGGAACAGATCCCCGTTCTCTTTGGGACCAAGCTCTACGGAAAAATCGGAAATACGAACCTGTCTCTGCTCGACGTCCAAACCGGCGCTTCCGAGGGCCGGCCGGGACACAATATGCTGGCCGCCCGGATGACCCAAAACATTTTCGCCCAGAGCAAGGTCGGCTGGATTTTCACCAACGGAAGCCCCACAGGGGAGAGGAATTCCCTGGTCGGGGCGGATTTCAACTATAGTTCCTCCGCTTTTCTCGGCGACAAAAACATCATGCTGGCCGCCTGGGGGGTCTACAACTGGAACGAGGAGAAGGAGGGCCGGCGCCACGGGTTCGGCTTCAGGGCCAATTATCCCAACGACCTCTGGAACGTTCAGTCAACCTATGCCTGGTACGGCGACGCTCTGAATCCCGGGTTGGGGTTCATTCCGCGCAACGGCATCCAGACCGGCTACGTCAATTTGTCCTTTCAGCCGCGGCCGGCCGGTAAATTCCTGGGCGGAATCGTCCGGCAATTTTATTTCAACGTCGCCGCCGACTATTACTGGGACCTCTCCGGAAATTTGGAAACCCGCACCCTGACGTTTTCGCCCTTCGCCTTTCAGTCCGAAAGCGGCGAGCAGTTCAGTTTCAACATCCAATCGGTCCGCGACGTCCTGCCGTACGATTTCGAGGTCGCCGGGGGGGTCGTTCTGCCCTCCGGGTCGTACGATTACACCAACGGGCGGGTGAGTCTTTCCACTTCGGCCCGCCGGCCGGTTTCCTTTTCGGCGCATTACAATTTCGGCCCGTTTTATTCCGGCCGCTACGACAATTTCCAGGCGAGCCTGGCGGTGAAAATCGACGGAATCGTCAACCTGTCCTTCGACACCAACCTCGTCCGCGGCCGGATGTCGCAGGGGAACTTCAGCGAAAACGTCTACCAGCTCAAGGCCGACGTCTACGTCTCGCCCGACCTCGGCCTGATGAATTATATCCAGTACGACGACGTTTCCCGCCTCCTGGGGTGGAGCAGCCGTCTGCGGTGGCGGATTTCCGCGGGAAACGAGATCTACCTCGTCTACAACAAAAATTGGGAGCGGCGCTGGGATCCGGCCTCCCGGTTTTGGCCGGCGGAGGAACGGGGCGTCCTGAAGCTCTCGCTCTCGATCCGGCCGTAGGCTGAACTTCCTCCTTTTCCGGCGTTCCGATTTCGCGTAAAATAGCCGTTGGCTGGCCAGGAGGCTTCCATGAAATCCACGCGCCCATCCTTCCTCCTCCTCGCGGCTTTTCTTTTTTCCGCCGTCGGCGAAGCGGCCGCCCAGGGCATTCTTCCGCCCGGCGGCTTCGTCCGGGGCTGGGAAGCCGGCGGACCGCCGCGCTTGTTCATCGAAAAGGACTTGTTCAACCATATCGACGGCGGGGCGGAGCTTTTCCTGGAATTCGGCTTCTCCAGACTCCTCGTCCAATCCTATGTCGCGGAAAAAGAGGAGCTTGTCCTCGAGCTTTATGAAATGACGGAATCGTCCGCCGCCCTGGGGATTTATCTGATGAACGCGGGCCGGGAAACGCCCTGGCCGGAGATCCCCGCCCGGAATTCGAGCGAGGACGCCCAAATCATCGCGATCAAGGGGCGTTATTTCCTTAAAGTCGACAATTTCGAAGGGGGCCCGGCCCTCCGTCCCGAGATGATCGCCCTGGCCCGGACCGTCCTGGCAAAAATCCCGGACCTGCCCCTGGAAAATCCGTTCTCCGCGCTCCCGGATTCCGGACGCGTTTCGGGAAGCGAACGCCTGATCCGGGGCCCGGTCGGACTCCAGCCGTTCTATACTCTTGGGGAAGGGGACATCCTCGAGTTGAACGGGAAAATTTTCGGCGTCCTGGCGAATTACCAATCCGGAAACGGCGTCCGTTATAGCCGATTGATCGTGTCTTATCCGTCACCGGATATGGCCGCCGCCGTTCTAAAGAACCTCCGGGAGAATCACGATCCCTATCTGACCGTCTTCATCGGAAACGACCCCGCCGGCTTTGTATTTTCTGATTTCCAGAAAAAATACGGCCAAGTCTGGAGACGGGATGCTCAACTCGAAATCATATTCAACGCCACGGCCCTGGATTGGGAGTCATCGGCCGCTCCTTTTTAAGGTTCAGGAGCGAGAGGGCGGCGACGGCGGCCAGGATGACCGCCCCTCCGGCCAGCGTCCGGGCTGACGGCCGCTCTCCCAGAAACAGACGGGCGAAAAGCACTCCGTAGACCGGCTCCAGGGCGCTGATGATGCTGGCCGTCTGGGCGGAAAGCCGCCGCATCCCGGCGATGAAGAGCGTGTGGGCGACGGCCGTGCACAGCAGCCCTAAAATCGCAAGAAGGGCGATGTCCCGTCCCGAAAAAGCGGCGGGTTTGAGAAACGCGAAGGGAAAGAGAAACAGGGCGGCGAAGGCGTCCTGGTAGAAAGCGACCACCGGGCTTGCGTATCGGAAAGACAATTTCCGGTTGAAAATGCTTAAAAGGGCGAAGGTGGCTCCGGCGCCAAGGCCGTAAATGACGCCCTGAAAGACGCGCTCGGACCAGGCGAAGCGCGGGATGATGAGGAAGACCCCGGCCAGGCAGACCAACGACAGGGCGACGTGAAGCCGGCTCAGCCGGGTTCGGAAAAAGAGGGGTTCGAGGAACGCGGTGAAGACCGGGAAACTCGAATAGGCCAGCAGCCCGACGGCCACGGTCGATACGCGGATTGACTCGAAAAACAGGACCCAATGGGCGGCCAGGACCAATCCCTGGAGGAGAAAGAGGCCGCCGTCGGTTTTCCCGCGGACCGAAAATCGGCCCCCGGAAATCCGGATGATCGCGGCCAGAGCCGCGGCGGCGAAAACGACCCGTCCCAGGACGATGAGGACAGGCGAAAGCGCCAGCCATTTCCCGAAAAGGCCGGCCAGCCCGAAAAGCACCGTCGCGGCGTGGACGGCGAAAAGACTCCGGGAGCGGTTCAAAGCGCCCCGATTATAACAAAAAACCGCTTTCCCGGGGGGGCAGGTTTGTGGTAAATTACCCTGTATCCCACGGGGGAGAACGCTCCTTCACGATACACCCGGAAGACAGCATGTCCAAACAGAATTCCACCGTATTGGCCCGCAAATACCGGCCCATGACTTTCGAGGAAATGATCGGTCAGCACGCAGTCGTCCAGACTCTTCAGAACGCCATCCGCAGCGGCCGGGTCGCCCAGGCGTACCTGTTTTCGGGGACGCGCGGCGTGGGGAAAACGACCGCCGCCCGGATCCTGGCCAAGGCCCTGAACTGCGAAAAAGGACCGACGCCCACTCCCTGCGGCGTCTGTGAATCCTGCCGGGGCATCCAGGAGGACCGGCAGCTGGACGTCCTGGAAATCGACGGGGCCTCCAACACCGGAATCGACAACATCCGGGACCTGCGCGACCTGGTCCAGTACAAGGCGATGAAGAGCCGGTACAAGGTCGTCATCATCGACGAGGTCCATCAGATATCCAAACAGGCTTTCAACGCCCTGCTCAAGACCCTCGAAGAACCGCCGGAAAAAACACTTTTCATCTTCGCCACGACCGAGCTGCAAAAGGTCCCGGCGACCATCATCTCGAGGTGTCAGTATTTCGAGTTCAAGAGAGTATCCCAGAAGGATCTGACCGCCCATCTGTCCGAAATCGCCCGGAAGGAAGACCTGGTCTTGACCGAAAACGGGTTCAACCAGATCGCCCGGGCGGCCGACGGGAGCGTCCGCGACAGCCTGACCCTCCTGGACCAGGCCGTGGCCTTCTGCGGCAAAACGGTCTCCGACGCCGACCTCGACCTGATTCTGGCCACCATCAACCGCGACCTCCTGTTCGAATTTTCCTCGGCCGTGATCGCCGCGGCCCCGGACAGGATTTTTTCCCTCGTCGATAAAGTCATCGATTCCGGCTACGACCTCCGGGCGTTTCACAAACGGCTCATCGAGCATTTCCGCGACCTTCTGATCGTCCGGACGATGGAGAAGCCCCAGGACATTCTTCATCTCGGCGAGCCGGACCTGGCCGCTTTTCGGACCGAGGCGGAAAAAACGGGCGAGGAGGATCTCCTCCGCTTTCTCCAGTCCCTCCAGGACGGAGAGGCGGGCTTGAGATATTCTTCGCAGCCGCAGATCGCCTTCGAAACGCTACTGGTCAGGCTCTGCCATTTCGGGAAGCTGGTCGAGTTGAAGGACATCCTCGCCGGGCTCGAAGGAGCCCCGGCCGCCGGCCCGGTGGCCGGCCTCCGGAGCCCAATCGCCTCGCCCGGGCAGACGAGACCGTCGATGGCGAGGCCGCCGGTCGCGAGCCCGGCTGCTCAAACTCCCAGGGATGCCTCAGACGCGGCGCCGTCCGCTTTGCGCGAGGCCCACCGGGAACGCGAGGCCAATCGGGCGGCCGCTCTTAAAACCGCGAACGTGAAATTGTTCCAGGATAAACTCAAAGGCCGGGTTATTTCCGTGGAGGATCCCGACCGGCCGCGGCCGAAAAATGAGGAGTAAGGAAAGATGAAGGGTTTCGGCGACATCCAGAAGATGCTGAAATCGGCCAAAGAGATGCAGGAGCGGCTCCAGAGGGAAACGGCGGAAATGCGGGCCGAGGGCTCCGCGGGAGGCGGCATGGTGACGGTTGTTCTGGACGGGCAGAAAAACGTCCTCGACATCAGCCTGGACCCGGAAGTCGTAAACAAGGACGACATCGATATGCTCAAGGACCTGATTTTGGCCGCGTTCCGGGACGCCTCGGCCAAGGTGGACACGGCGCTTGCGGAAAAATTGGGCGGCTTAGGCGCGGGCCTTAAAATTCCAGGGATGTTCTGATGAACGAATACGCCCCGCCGTTGAGCCGCCTGATCGAGGAACTCAAGAGAATTCCCGGGGTCGGCGGCAAGAGTGCCCAGCGGATGGCCTTTCATCTTCTCGCCGGGAACCAGGACGACGCGGACCGTTTGGCCGAAGCGATCCGGGACGTGAAAAAGAACCTCCTTCCTTGTTCGGTCTGCAACAACATCACCCAGGCCGACCCCTGCGCTTATTGTACCGACCCGAACCGCAGCGACGAGAGCCTGTGCGTCGTCGAGGAACCCTTCCATATCGCCGCGATCGAAAAGTCCGGCGTTTTTCATGGGCGCTACCATGTTCTCCTCGGCGCGCTGGCTCCGCTCAGGGGATTTGGGCCGGAAAATCTTCGCCTCGACAAACTCGAACAGCGCCTGAAAACCGGCCATTTCAAGGAAATCATCATCGCCACCAACCCGACGTCCGAAGGGGAAGTGACGTCCCACTTCCTTGTGAAGGCCCTTCAGGCGTATAATACCCGTTTCACGCGGCTGGCCATGGGCCTGCCGGTGGGTTCGGACCTCGATTTTGCCGACCAGGTGACCGTTCGCAAGGCCCTGGAGGGGCGGACGGAACTTACGGATTAAATCGCGGTTTTCCGCAATTCATAATCGATAACGCCGTATTACGCGGCGATAAAGGAGTTTTCTTGTGAAGAAGACGTTTGAAACCATCGACGGAAACACGGCCGCAACCCATGTTTCCTACGCCTATTCCGAAGTTGCCGCCATCTACCCGATCACCCCGTCCTCGACGATGGGCGAGTTGGCCGACGAATGGTCGGCCCAGGGCCGGAAGAACATCTTCGGTCAGAAGGTGGACGTGGTCGAAATGCAGTCCGAGGGCGGCGCGTCCGGCGCGGTCCACGGGGCCCTTTCGGCCGGAGCCCTAACGACGACGTTCACTGCGTCCCAGGGCTT
>CAYSGA010000137.1:0-5941 GCA_964430165.1 uncultured Eubacteriales bacterium | reverse complement strand
GCTTGAGCGTCGGAGCGCAGTCGTTCGACGACGACGTTCTCCGCGTCCTCGGCCGTGAGGCGACCGCCGCCCGGACCGAGTCGTTCCTTGGCCGGGCCCGGGACGCCGGTTTCGCCTCTCTCAATGTGGATTTGATGGCCGGGGTTCCGGGGGAGACGCCGCGTTCCTGGGACCGGACCATGGAGGCCGTGCGGGCTCTCCGGCCCGACCACGTATCTCTGTATTTTCTCGAAAACGTCGAAGGGCTGCCCTTCGAAAACGTTCTGCGGACCCGTCCGGTGGACGACGATGCGGCCGTCGACGCGTTCGAACGCGCGGCCGCGGCGCTCACTTCCCTGGGCCTGCGACGGTACGAAATCTCCAATTTCGCCCGGCCGGGAAAAGAATGCCTTCACAACTTGAAATACTGGCGATATGAGCCGTTCCTCGGGCTCGGGCCGTCGGCCGCGTCCCATCTCGGCGCGAGGCGATGGACGAATGTCGCGGATTTTGGAAAATGGCGGGACGGGGCGGCGGCCGGAATCGTCCCGGTTGCGGAAACCATCGGCCTGGACCGGGAATCGGCCGCCCGCGAAGCGCTGGCCGCGGGGCTTCGTCTCGTCGAGGGGATCGATATCGCGCCCTTCGCCGGGCGCTTCCGGTCGGAAATCGCCGGCCTGGAAAGCGAGGGGTTGATCGTTCTTTCGGGCCGGGTCCTCCGCATCCCGGAGGGCAAGCTTCTTGTTTCCAATTCGATCTTGTCGCGCTTGATCCGTTGATGAATTCGGGCCGCGGCCCCGTTGGGCGGCGGCCCGCCGCCAACTCCGAAATAATACGGAAATGAATAAAATCAGGCGATGTGGCGAGGGCGGTTGACAGGCGTCGCTTCCGGGAATAAAGTTCCCGAAAACAGCTGGGACAAAGAGGAGAAGCCGATGAACGATTCAACAAGCAAGGTTTACGGTTACCGCTGGCTGGTTCTGGGCGCTTTTATTTTGATCGCGGGCATTTGCCAAGTCTTCTGGATCACGTTCGCCCCGATCACCGGAACCGCGGCCGCGTTTTACAAGACGTCCGATTTAATGATCGGCCTTTTATCCATGAGTTTCATGGTCGTTTACATTCTGCTGTTCTTCCCGGCGGCGTGGTTGATCGACACCAAGGGCTTCCGGACGGCCGTCGGCCTGGGGGCGATCATGACCGCCGTCTTTGGGTTGACTCGGGGGATCTTCGCGGCGAATTTCACCCTGGTTTTTATTTCGCAAATCGGCCTGGCCGCCGCCCAGCCGTTCATTATCGGGGCGATGACGACGATCGCGGCCCGCTGGTTTCCCGTCCGCGAGCGGGCGACCGCCACGGGGCTGGGAACGCTGGCCCTCTACCTCGGGCCGCTGGTCGCGATGATTTTAACGCCGGTCCTCGTTCTTCGCGTTGGAATGGAACGCATGCTTCTCATTTACGGAATCGCTTCGGTCGTCGCGGCCGTCGCCTTCCTGGTGATCGCCCGCGAGCGTCCGCCGACCCCGCCGGAGCCGGGTGCCCAGGGGGAGCGAACCCTGATGTTCGATGGATTAAAGGCCATGATCCGGCGCCGTGATTTTATTATTCTTCTGGCGATCTTTTTCATCGGCCTCGGTCTGTTTAACGCCGTTTCGACCTGGATCGAGGATATCGTCCGGCCGAGGGGTTTCACGATAACCCAAGCCGGATGGCTGGGTGGTCTTATGTTGATCGGGGGAATCATCGGGGCGGTCGTCATGCCCGTCATCTCCGATAAAATCGCCCGCCGGCGACCGTTCATCCTGATCGCCCTGGCCGGGCTTATTCCGGGACTCGTCGGGATGACCTTCGCCCCGAGCTATGCGATTCTCCTGGCTTCCGGGTTCGTCTTCGGGTTCTTTCTCCTGAGCGCGGGACCGATCGGATTTCAATATGCGGCCGAAATCACCCGTCCGGCCCCGGAAGGGACGTCCAACACCCTGCTTCTCCTTATGGGACAGATTTCGGGAATCGCTTTCATCCTGGCCATGGACGCGTTCAAGTCGAAAACGACAGGTTCGATGACGGCCTCAATGCTGACGATGACCGCCCTGGTCGTCGTCGCCTTCGGGCTGGCCCTCGCCTTGCCGGAGTCCCTGAAACGGCCGGACGATTCCCGTCGTTAGCGCTTCTTGGGCGCGTAGATCCGCTCGGTCCTCCGGATGACGGATTTCCGGGTCAAGATCCGCTGGAGGAAGACGACCAGCTTGCTCAGGGAACCGGGGACGTTGATGAGTTTTTTCTTCTTGAAACCGCGGACGGCGAGCAAAGCCGCCCGATCCGGGCGCATCAGGAGGCGACTGTCCATCCCAAAATGTTTGTCCAGCCCGGATTTTACGATCATTTCGGTGGCGATCCCGCCGGGGGCGAACGTGCAGATTACGATCCCTTTCTTCCCATATTCCGCGCTCAGGCCTTCGCTGAACGTCTGGACCGCGTGCTTGGTCGCGGCGTAAACGTTCTGGTAGGGGAGCGTGACCAGTCCGCCCAAGCTGGTCACGTTCAGGATCGCTCCTTCCCCTTTTTCCAGGAAATATCCGAGAAAAGCGGAGGTCGTTTCGAGAACCGTGAGGCAGTTGACTTGGATGAGTTCGCGATACGCGGAGAAGGGCCGGTCGAGCGTTTTTTCGAAAAGACTGAGCCCGGCGTTGTTGATCAGGGCGTATACGGGCCCGATGGCTATGGCCTTCTCGAAGAGAATCCGCGCTCCCTCGCCTGAGCCCAGGTCGACCGTAACGGCATGGACTTTCGAGGGGCAGGCGGCCTCGATTTCCGCCTTGAGGGTCTCCAGCCGGTCGGCCCGGCAATCGGCCAGGACGAGATGGGCCTTTTCGACGACGGCCATCCGTCTGGCCAGTTCCCGGCCGAGCCCCGAGGCGGCTCCGGTGATGACGACGAGTTTGTTCTCAAAGGATAATCGGCTCATCCCTCTTGATCGTACGTCAACGGCCGGCTTTATTCAATTCATTCCGGCCGCCCTGTCGGAGGTCGCTCCCTTTCAAGGGCCGGCCATTGACACGACCTCCATTATATTATATCTTCTCACTCTAAAAATATTTAGGCATGCCTAAGTCAGGTCAAATGAGCACGAAAATCGTTAGGAAAAATCCAAGAGAATCCGGAGCCGGGTATTCCCGGGAATCGGAGAACGTCGAGGAGTATCTCGAAACGATATACAGGATTACGGAGAAAGGGGGAAAGCCCACGACGACCGCGATAGCCGGCGAACTGGGGGTTTCCGCGCCGAGCGTGTCCCAAATGCTCAGGAAACTCGACCAGAAAGGGTACCTGAGGTACGAGCCTTACGGAGGCGCGGTTCTCACGGCGAAGGGAAAAGCGATCGGCAAGACCGTTCTCAGAAAGCATCGGCTCATCGAAAGATTCCTCATCGCGCTCGGTATCTCGAAGAACAAAGTCCACAACGAAGCGTGCCGGCTGGAGCATACGGTCTCCAATGACCTCGAGAATGCCATCAAAAAGGAAATCGGCGAGACGCGCGTCATCAGGAAGGGAATGATCTCGCTGGCGGACATGAAGCCCGGCCAGAAGGGCGAGGTCGTTTCGATTGATTCCGGCTGGCAGGCCCAAAGGAGACTCGAGGGAATGGGCCTTACCCCGGGGGCGGACATCAGCGTGTCCAGGACCGCGCCGCTCGGGGGGCCTGTGGAGATACGGGTGAGGGGTTCTTCGCTGGCGATAGGAAGGGGCATGGCCCGAAAGATATGCCTCAAGGTGGACGGATGACCAAAAAACTGAGATTCGCCCTGGTCGGTAACGCGAACGTCGGCAAGTCCGTCGTATTCAACTACCTCACTAAGCTTCACCAGCACATCGGGAACTGGCCCGGCAAGACCGTGGAGCGGGCGGAGGGGACGTTCTATTTCGAGGGTTACGAAATCGACGTCATCGACCTGCCGGGGATATATTCCATTTCCACGTATACCCTTGAGGAGCAAGTAACGAGGGAGTACATAGCCAAAGAGAAGCCGGACGTGCTGATCAACGTCGTCGACGCTTCCGTTCTTGAAAGAAATCTTTTTCTCACCCTCCAGCTGATGGAGTTCGAAATTCCCATGGTCGTCGTCCTCAACCAGACGGACATGGCGGAGAAGAAGGGCATATTCATCGACCACGAGGAGCTCTCGAAGGCGCTCGGCATTCCGGTCATTCCGGCCGTCGCGGTCAGGGGGACCGGAATCTACGAGGCGGTGAAAGAGACGATTGCGGTCTGTTTGAATAAAAGGAAGCCCGTGAAAATCGTCTACGGCAAGGAAATTGAAAATAGCCTGGGCCGGATCGAGAAAATGGTGGAAGGGGACGCGTCTTTGAAGGGGTTCCCCGCGAGATGGAAGGCCATCAAGCTCCTCGAGGAGGATGCCGAAGTCGCCGGAAGCATGGACAAGAAGATCGTAACCGCGGCCAAGAAGATGTCGAGATACATCGAAACCATCCATGATCATTCATGCCCGACCGCGATGGCCTGCGAAAAATACGCGGCCGTCGGCGATATCGCCCGCCGGGTGCAGAAGGCGAATGTCGCCGACGGGCCCGTGTCGTCGAGGTTCGCGGACCTGCTGCTTCACAGGATCTGGGGCTATCCCATCATGGCGGGAATCATCGCCCTTGTTTTCATTTCGCTTTTTTCCTTCGGCAATTTCCTGTCCGGCCTCCTGGAAGGATATCTCCTTCACTTCGTCAAGGCCTTCCGTTCCGCGGCGGGCGGCGGCGTGATTGCCGGCACTCTGACGGGATTCATGGAGGGCATGGTCGCCGCCGTGACGGTGGTCGTGCCGTACATCCTCCCGTTCTACTTCATCCTCGGGCTGCTCGAGGATTCGGGATACCTGGCCAGGATGGCCTTCCTCATGGACAGCGCCATGCACAAGATAGGCCTGCACGGCAAGGCCTTCATCCCGATGATCATGGGATTCGGGTGCAATGTCCCCGCCTGCCTCGGGTGCAGAGTGATGGAAACGAACCGGGAGCGCATGCTGGCGATATTCGTGACTTCGATGATCCCGTGTGCGGCTGTAACCGCCGTCGTGCTCGGGCTCGTCGCGAAATACGTGAGCTTGTGGTGGGCAATCGGGCTTTACGCCATCGACCTGTTCATCATATTTGCCCTGGGAAAAATAGCCTTCAAAGTCCTTCCCGGCGAGTCGGTAGGCCTCATCATGGAGATACCGGACATGCGCAGGCCGCAGTTTAAAACGACCGTCAGGGAGGCCTGGTTTAAGATGAGGGATTTCGTGTTTGTCGCTTTCCCCATCATAATCGCGAGCGCCGTGGTGATCAACCTGATGAAGGCCTTGGGGATACTGGCGCCAGTTTCGGGCGCGCTTTATCCGGTCACCGTGCTGTGGCTTGGCCTTCCCGTGGTCGCGGGGATCGCCTTCGTGTTCGGAATAATCAGGAAAGAGCTCACGCTCATCATGCTGGCTTCGCTTTTCGGCACGGCCGACCTGGCCGCCGTCATGACGCCCGTTCAGATGCTGGTGTTCACGCTCGTGACGATGCTCTATATCCCGTGCGCGGCGACCATAGCGGCGCTGGTGAAGGAGACCGGGTGGAAGAAGGCGGGATTCATCACGGGGTTCAAAATATTTTTCGCGATTCTGGTTGGCGGGATTTTTATGAGGATTCTCCGGATTTTCATGTAGAAATATATTTCTATTTCAGTTCTTTGCCTGGTTCTGTCCCCTTACGGACAAACCCTGGCCTCTGAGCGCGCTAAGGGGCCACAACGGGTTCGACGCGAACGCCGTCGCCGCAGCTTCCCTATGCATGCAGGACGGTTATCGGGCCGGGATGGACCGCGGGAAATCCAAAGATTGACCGGTAATGAAGTAAGCTATTGATAAGGTTTGGGAAAAGAGACGCCCGATGCGTTACCGAGAATTTGATCTTAGTGATATTAAATCCC
>CAYSGA010000136.1:0-5969 GCA_964430165.1 uncultured Eubacteriales bacterium | reverse complement strand
TTCTACATTTCCTACTATGACCGTTCCCTGAAAGACTATGCCCAGTTCTATAACGCGGAAGCCCTCAATAGCCATAAGTCTCAGTACTCCCATGACCCGCTCGGATGCAATAATTTTGTCGGATATTTAATCAATAATAAACCCGTCCATTACGCCTGGGGCGCCAATATTTATACCGCCCGTTCCGGCAACACCAAGATCAAAAGCGTGGGTGGCTATACTTCAACGCCCAACTGCAAATACCAGATTTGGATCTACGACAACATCAAGGCGGGAAAACCGACGTCGGGAACCCTGATCAAAACTGTTTCGGGAACGATCGCCCAAGGGGGATACAACACCATCAACTTCGGGGCGGCCGTGGCAAATGTGACCGCGGGCAAGAAGTTTTCCGTAGTCATGAAGGTTACCAATCCTGCCATATATAATTATCCATATCCGATAGGTTTTGAAAAATATATTCCGGGATCGACGAGTAAAGCCAACGCTTTATCCGGGCAGAGCTACCTGAGTTATGACGGAAAGAATTGGAGCGACATAACTTCGTGGAATGACTATTGGAAGAGATCCAACCTCTGCATCAGGGCCTTCGCCGGAAACTAAAGGCAACCCGCCGAGCTTGTGAACCGCATCGCCCCGGCCACGGATGAGGAGAAGGGGTGTTAAGATAAACGATAATCCACGCATGTGCGCCTGTAGCTTGTACGTCGTCAGGCGGTTGCGGACTAGCTTGCTGATTTCTTAAGCTACGGATTCCGTTTCTCATAATAATTTAGCTGACGCCGTTTGGCAAGGAATCAAGCATCACCATCCGGTTCAACTCCCCCTATTCTCTTTCTTTTAAGCAGGGATGATCGACCGCAGTTGTCGCAGTTGATTAATCAAACTCGCATTCATGAAAAAAGTTCGAAGCTCATATATTAGGGTACCCCACTTTTTATTTTGACCCATTTCGAAGAGGATGTCGAACGGTGGAGAACGTCAAGCATTTCTCCTGCCTGACGACAATTAAAATTCCGGGGTGCATGGGCAGATTTTTGCGTTGGAAAGGCAATTAAAAATTGAACCATTTTTAAGGGATGAGGTCCCTTTCCCACACCATCCGCCTCATTCGGCAAATCGACCCAGTGATTGAAACGCATGAAGGAGGGCCGGGGGCGTTTCGGGAGAGTGCGGAAGGTGAAGAGAGGAGTGACTCGGAAATCTCACTTCACGTCGATCCTGAGGAAGCGCACGGCGTTGTTATAGAAGATGTCCCGCTTCTCCTCTTCTGTCAGGAAAGCGGCTGATTCGATCCCTTCCACTGCCATTCCGATGGTTTCAGGCCACACCATCTGGTCTGACCCAAAGAGCAGCCGCTTGCCGAAGCCGGCACGGATGAGTTCCCGCAGGTAGCTGTGGAATTCTTCCCGGGGAATGATCCAATTGATCGTAGCAAGATCGACATAGACCTGCGGGTACACCGACAGGATTGCCTTCGTTTCCTGAAGGTACGGCCACCCGCCATGCATCAGGTAGACGCGCAACCGTGGGTGGCGAATGAGCACTTCCTCAACGAGGATCGGGTTTCCGAGCGTCACACGGAAGTTCGGGCAGCACGGGTCGTACGGCGTTCCCGGGGGGCCAAGCCCCGTGTGGATCCCGACTGGGATGTCCGTTTCTTCGGCGAGGGCGTAGTAGGACTCCAAGCGAGGGTCGTTCGGCGCCATGCCTCTATGTTGCAGAATCAACTCGCCCAGAACGTGCACGCGACCCGCTTGCATTTCGGCGCGAAGTCTCCCGAGGTCAGGTAGGGGGCTCGCCTCATCCACGAACGCGCCGACCATGATCCTGTCCGGAGCCGCCTCACGCCACTGGGCGACCGTTTCTGATGGCCCGCTGGCAACGGCCTTGACGATGTTGTAGCGCTCGAGCTCCGCCAAGGACATATCGCGAAGTTCGGCGCTCGTTCTCGCAGCGGACGGTCGCCCGGTAACAGGGTTCACTGCGGGTGGCCTTCCATCGTCCAGCCGGTAGGAATGAAGGTGCATGTCGATGATGGGTGGTTTGAGGCTGCCGATAATGGTCTGGGCCGCCGTGGGGTCCAAGCAAATCGCAGCCACCACAAGCGGGAACGCCAGATTGGTCAGTCTTTGCATAAGATCCTCCATTGACTGCATGCCTCGGGAAATATGAAATATAAGAAATTGCTTTTCTGATCCGCCCGCCCGCGGACCCGATGTCGTGTTTAAATCCCATCCCGATACTGAGGACAAGCATAAATCCCCATTCGGGGGATGTCAAGGCCGGTCGAATGATGGGCGACCCGGCGGTTGCCTGCGGCGACGGACGCGAGCTCGCCTCCCTGACGTTCCCCCGGCAGGTAATCGCTTTTGTTGCTTAATTTGTTTTCAAACAGGTTCTAACCTGATCCAGCCAGCGACCCACTCCCCATTCTCTTTCTTCTAAGCAGGGATGGTTGATCGCAGTTGCCAAAGTTGGTTATTCAAACTCGCATCCATGCCTTTTTCCGGTTCTTGCATCTCTTAGTACTCGGTAGACCGGCAGGCCGCGATTAAAACGTCGAGAAGCTTCCCCTTCTGATCCAGCGGGGCGTGAGCCGAGGTTTGGACGAAAAAGCCATCCCCCGGGCGGTGGCGAAAAACGTGGACAACGATTTTGGGAACATACAAGGCCGAGGACAGGTTTTCCGGGTAGGTTACGGCGGCGGCGAGGATCCAGGTCCCGTCGCCGACCTTCTCCTCCCGTAGGACATCCACAGTGGCCCGGACAGCGTCCAGGGCCGGATCTCCCGTGTTGATATTGGGCCGGGCCAGGATGTCTTTGAGCGATCGGAACGCGGCCTCGATATTGGCCGGAACGGCGGATGGATCGCAGGCACCGCCGCAGGAAGCTCGGTACTGGATGAGAGGAGGATAGAAGAAGTCGTCCTTATCCGGGGGCTGGAAGACTGCCGTTCCGAATTCCGGATTGCGTTCCCACCCCCGGGGTATTTTCGCCTGGATGGAGAGGGTTCCCTGGGGTTGGGGCAGCGCGATTTCGACGGCCACGCTGTTCAGCGCCTCTTCCGACTGGCTCTCGCTTTCCCCGAGTCGCGCCGGCGAGGCTGGAGCCGGAACCTCTTTTTCTCGTGCGCATCCGATCCCGGATAAAAGACACATCATGAGAAAACCCGCGATAAAGCCCGGCCAAGCCGCGATAATCTTCATCGTCTCCTCCTCGTTCAAGCAAACTTCCGAACAGAGGGATAGAAGGAAATCCCGTTTTCGTGGGCGGCACTCGACTTTCCCGTCAAGTTCAAGAAAAAAACCTTCACCGCCCAAGCATGATATTCCGTGCCGCGAACGGGTGTCAAGGAACGTAAAAAGACAGCGAAGAAGACGGCGCTCACGCTTATCGCCGATTTCTTTCGGCATGTTCCGTGACGTATCCGACTGGCCCAGTTTATTTTTACGAAGATATCAACTGTGCCGGAGCGCACATGAGGTTTGATGGGCTTCGAGAGGACGTGTACGACCATTATTGACCTTTGCCTTGAAAAAATATTTCATTTAAAACAATATCAACAGAGGAGGACAGACTCATGGCTTTCAAAACTCTATTTCTGGCCCATGCTCCGGACGCGGACAAGGAAAGACATCGCTGCTTCATCGACACCGGCAAATACCAACTCGACGTGGTCATCGTCAAAAACCAGGCCGAAGCCTTGGAGGTCAGCACACGTCTGTTCAGGGAGAAGAAGATCGAGTCTATCCTGCTCTGTCCAGGATTCACCCATAAGGACATCGCGGAAATCGTCGCGGCCACGGAAAACAAGGTCGCTGTCTGCGTCTCCAGGGGTGACGGCCCGGGCAACAGGATCTCTCAGGAAGCCCTGAAGCGCGCGGGGTTCTTTTAGATCAATTTCTCCAAAACGTCGCCGCGGTTGAAGCCGTTTGTTTATTTTATGACTCGAGTCACATCCTTAACCGGCCTTCTTTCTCCCGGGGCGGGATTTTCCGCCGGGTAGCCCACCGGAATAAAAGCCACGACATCCATTTCCCCGGGCACCTTCAGAATCTTTTCAATATCACCCTTGGCTTGCATCGGACCGGTCATCCAGACGGCTCCCAAACCCATTTGATGCAGGACCAGAAGGAGATAGGCGATGGCCGACGAGACAGACTGGATTCGGGTATCGGCCACGCTCCTCCATCGGTTCATCTGTCGGACCTTCGGGTCAACCTTTTCCCGGGCAGCCAAAATCTTATCCATACGTGATTTGTACGGGGAGGCGGCAACGGCGATCGCTGAAGGCGCATTTCGAAAAAAGTCCGACCGCTTCAGCATACGAGTGAAATTTTCTCCGAGCTGACCCGCCTTGGGGAGAGAGGCAAAATAATCGGCCCGAGCCTGGACCGCGTCGGCGATCGAGTTGATGACTTTTTTATTCAGGATGACATAAAAGAGCCAGTTTTGTTGATTGCCTCCGTTGGGAGCCCAGGTCGCCAGCTCTATGGCCTGCAGCAACATGTCCTCGTCGACAGGCTTTTCGAGCCAACGGCGAATGGAACGTCGACCTTTAATAAGCTCGGTTATTTCACTTGTTTTCATCGGGCGACTCCAATAAGGACATTGATTAATATTATAGTTGGTACACGGTTTTGCCGCCAACTCCAGTGTGCCATTCGCCCTCTCTATTGAGTCCCGTTTCCGACTCAACGACTTGCCCTGTTCACGCTGGGATGGTTGATCGCAGTTGTCAAAGTTGGTTATTCAAACTCGCATTCATGAAAAAAGCTCGAAGCTCATATATTTCGGTACCCCACTCTTTTTCCCTGTTACGCCTGATAAACCGGGCATTTAGGCGGATCTCGCTTTCAGATCCGGTTCACGGTCAGAGTCGGGTCAAGGGAGAACAGATATTCGAATTCTACAAGCGAAAGATTGACGTATGGGACAGCCGATCGTGTAAAGCCTGTCTCTCGCCTCCCAATATCAAGAAGTATCCGACGAATCCTATCAAACCGATGGATAAATATAGAATACTTAAAATCGTGTTTTCGACGATCCCGAAGGGCAGGATGATAAGAAAAACGCTGCATTTCAGAAGATATCGTTCCAGGAGAGTCCCGATCCCGGCCTTTCGGCCGTCTTCTCTGCGGATTTTCAGTCTCATAAACATTTTTCCGGGCGTCGCGGCAGCGACGACGTCGGTCAACATATACAATAAGCTCGCCCCCCAGAACGCGAGGATAACCATCATCAAGGCCTCAGCGGAGGTGTCAATTGACAAGAACTTGATCAGGCCGAGCGCATCGGCGAGCTTCAAGATGGGATTCTTAAAAATGATGGCAACGATCGCCACTCCTACGACGTCGATCGCAAGGGCTGCCAGTCGTGTTCCAAAATTCGCTCGTCTCATCTTTCCCGTCAGAAATTTATCTCTCCTTCTCTTGACCCGCCCCTCCCAAATAGGCCCGATCCGGCTTCACAACCCCCCATTTTCTTTTTTCTAAGCAGGGATGGCCGGTCACAGTTGTCTCACCGGCTAGAGGCTGGGATTCGTCCTATCGTCGGTTCAATACAGAAGGTCAGCTAGACCCGGCCATGTTTCGTTGTTGATCGTTTTTGGATAGCCGGGATCGGCACGATCCGTCTGGATATCCCAGCGAACGTATTGAGTTTTTTTAAAAAGATAAATCTTGCCGTTGCCCCCGTTGATGGCGGCCTCGATACCGTCCGTCCAGGGAAGCCCCGGCCATGTTTCGTTGTTGATCGTTTTTGGATAGCCGGGATCGACACGATCCGCCGGGACATCCATGCGAACATATTGACTTCCCTTAAAAAGCAAAATCTTGCCGTTGCCCCAGTTGACCGCGGCATCAATACCGTTCGTCCAGGGAACCCCCGGCCATGTTTCGTTGTTGATCGGTTTTGGATAGCCGGGATCGGCACGATCCGTCTGGATATCCCAGCGAACGTATTGA
>CAYSGA010000135.1:0-5991 GCA_964430165.1 uncultured Eubacteriales bacterium | reverse complement strand
CCGGATTTCGAAGGCATACGATTTTGTTTCGGCGAGATATCCCGTATCGGTCCGGGTCACCAGGAGGAACTGGTTTTCATCCAGGGGGTAGTCGATCGACCGGAGATTTCCCGCGGGGTCGAAGGTCATCTTCATCGTCCGGCCGGAGACGATTTTCGCCAGGTTAAAGACCGGCTTGACCTGTCTGACCAGCGTGTCGATTTCGGCGGGGGAGAGGCCGCGGCCTTCCAGAATTTCCGAGAGCGTTTCGCCCGGGAGGATGACGTCTTCGACGGTTTTCGGGCCAGGATCGGCGGGAAGGAGGTTTTCAGCCGGGTCGACGGCCGGGTTCTTTTCGACGGGAACCCCGGAGGGACGGAAAATCAGAAAAACGGCGGCGATCAGGATGAAAGGAAGAGCAGCCAGGCCGGCGATCCGGACAAGTCTCTTTGCCCGCCGTTTTTTCCGCGGAACGCGGCGAGTGAAGGAAGTGCTCGGTCCGGAAAGCGGCGGGAGGAAAACGCTCGATTCGAGGCGCGGTCGCCGCTTGCGTTTCATTCCGGACCTGTTTGACCTCCCGGGAAAGGGCGGACGGGAGACCGTCTCCCCCTATAACGATAACCGCCGGCCGGAAGTTTCACTTCATCGATCCGCCCAGGCGAGGCCGGCCAGGAACGACACCTTGGCGATGTCGGCCATGATCGTCGGATTGATCCGGTAAATCGTGTCCCCGATTTCGTGATACGCCAGGTGGGGCCCGTTGGAGCCGATCGAGGCGGCCGTGATGCCTTTTTCCATAAACGGGGCGAAATCCGACCCGCGAACGCCGGCCGGCCCGCGCATGACTTCCAGGCCCCGCAGGATCCCGACATGCTTGTCGGCCTCGAGAAACGCCCGCCGGAGGGCTTCCTCGGTGACCCCGCCCCAGGCCCCGTCGCCTTCGCCGGTCATGTCGTAATTAAACATCGCGTCGATCTTCGTGAACGTCGCCGGCGGATGATCGGCGAAATACGTCGAGCCCTGGAGACCCATCTCCTCGCCGCCGAACAGGACGAAGGCGACGGACCGTTTGGGTTTCCGGGAGAGTTCGGCGAAGGCCTGGGCGATTTCCATCACCGAGGCGCTGCCGCTGGCGTTGTCATCCGCGCCCGGATAGAGAAAGCCCAGGTGGAGGCCGTTGTGGTCCAAATGTCCGCCGATGACGATCACTTCCCGGCGGAGGGCGCGATCGGAGCCCTCGACATAGCCGGCGACGTTGTATCCGATTCCGTCCGGGTGGTATTCCGCGACGACCGCATACCGGATTTTGGATTTCAGGTCGAAGCCGATCGGTCGGCGGTAGGCGGTCAGGGCTTTTTTGAGGTCGGCGCTGTTGCTCCCGACTTCCTTCAGAATCAAGTCGGCGGTTTTTTCGCTGATCAGGGCCGGCAGAAAGCCCGGCTGCCAGTCGCCGTTGGGGTTGGAGATGGGTTTCGGATAAATGTAAATCAACCCCAGGGCGCCCTTGTCTTTGGCCGTTTTCATCCGGGTTCGGTGTTCGTCATAAACTTCGAACCGGCGGTCCGCCCGGTCGGGCTGGCCGCGGAAGCAAAGGATGAGTTTCCCCTTGACGTCCAGGCCGGCGTAGTCGTCGTAGTTCAAATCGGGCGCCGCGATGCCCCAACCGGCGAACACGAGCCCGGCCTCGGCGCTTCCCGAGTCGGTGTAGAAGAGCGGAAGGAAATCGACGTTCGGTCCGAGCTTCGTTTCGGTCTCGCCGTCCGGGGAGAGCAGCGTCATTTCGGCCGACCGGACGATCGTGTAAGGCGAAGGATAGGGCTGGAGGTAACCGGTTTTCGGGTCGATGGGTTTGAGGCCCCATTGTTTGAATAAACCCGCGGCCCAGCGGGCGGCGGCGGTGTAGCCTTCGTGCCCGGTGAAACGGCCGGCGAACTCGGGGGAGGCCAGCCGTTCGACATAGGCGTAGGCCTCAGCGCCGCGGATTCCGGCCAAAGCCTTGACCGCGGACGGAGCCAAGGCCGCGGCCGGGTCGAGCTTGGGTTTGTCATGGGCGATGGCAAAGACGGCGGTCCCCATTAAGGCCGCCACAACGGCTGAACGAAACGGTTTCATTTTCTGCTCCTTGGGTTGTCCGATTTTTTCAAGCGGCGTTTGCGGTCGACCTCCGCGAGGACGGCCTTGTGGAGAACGAGCGCGTAATAAAGGCCGATCAGGCCGAGAATCGTAAAGCCTTTGTTGCCCTCACCCCGGGCGATGAGGACAACGCCGTAGCCCGCCAGGCCGATGAAGAGGCCGAGGTGGACGAGAGCGAATATCGTCCGGCCCATGGCGATATTTCCGGCGGAGGGCCTATTTTGCTGCGGCCCGCCGGACCGACAGGATCATTACGGGTTCGCGCGGGACGTCGTCATACCCTTTCTGAGTCGAGGTCGGAACGGCGGCGATGGCGTCCACGACGTCCAGCCCGGCGACGACCCTGCCGAAGACGCAGTATTTTTTCCTGTCCAGGCCGAAATTGTCGACGGTGTTGATGTAAAACTGGCAGGAGGCGCTGTCGAGCGCTTCTTCCCGGGCCATGGCAATGGTCCCGCGGGCGTTGATCAACCCGTTGCCCGATTCGTTCTTGACGGGCGGTTTGCTGACCTTCTCGGCCAAGTCGGGCCGGTGGCCTCCGCCCTGGATCATGAAATCCTGGATGACCCGGTGGAAGATCAGACCGTCGTAGTACTTGGCCTCGACGTAGGAGAGGAAGTTCGCGACGGTCAGGGGGGCTTTGTCCGGGTAGAGCTCCAGGGTGATGTCGCCCTTGCTCGTTTTCATGACGACCATGACCGGGTCGGCCGGAACGGCCGCAGCGATCGCGACGGCGAAAAACACGCCGGCCAGGCCGATGAACGCGGGAAATATTGTTCTCATAAGGACCTCCTCGGGGATCGGACCGTCGGCGGCGGCCCGGACGAGAACGGCCGGCGTCGAAAACCCGAATCCGGATGATAGCGGATTTATCCTCCCGGCGCAAACGGTCCTGCTCCGGGACTCCGGCCGAGGCGTCGGGAGAGAATTGTCCCGGCTTGATTTTTACCGTATATGAGAACATATTGAATTCAGGGAAAGGCGGATCGTTACGGGAGGATGTCATGTTCAAATTCAACCGGTTGGTCGTGTTTGTCTTCACGTTATTTATCGCGGCCGGGCTGATATCGGCCCAGGATGACCCGGCCGCCCCGGAACCGACCCCGGTCAGAAAAACCGGCCATTTCCAGTTTTCGATCCATTACGGATCCTGGGGCCTGAATCTGCTCAAGGGGGTTTTCGAGGGGCTGGCCGAAAATTTTGCCGAGCAGATCAAGAACAACCAGTTCGACAAAATCAAGGAAGAACATCCCGAAGATAATTGGGAGGAAGTGAATTTCGAAAACGACGTCGCCTTCGATTCGAGCGGGCACACGTTCGGGTTTGAAGCCCGCTGGTACCCCGGGGGAGAGGACGGGTCGTTCAGCCTGGGATTGTCGGTCATCAAGACGAAAATGAAATTCGGCCTTTCCTCCCTCCACACCGAGATGGAGCTCGAAAACATGGACGACCATAAGCTGTATTCGTTCACGGCCGACGGGAGCGGCGACGTGACCTCCAATCCCCTGGCCTTCCTCTTCAGCCTGCGGTGGGACATCCTCCCCCGGGCCGTTGTCCACCCGTACATCACCTTCGGCTTCGGCGCCGCCGGCGTCAAGGCCTTGGACGAAACGACGCTGCGTTACGATTTCGAGGGCGTCCTGTCTTCCCCGGGCGAAGAGCCGGAAACGATCTCCGCGTCCGACGTGAAGACGCTTCTTCAACTCAAGGAGGAGGACGCCCAGCGGAAGGAGGAGGAGGGATCCCTGGAGGAGCCGTTCGATTACCCTCTGAAATTTTTCCCCTTCGTCCAGTTACATCTCGGGCTGAAGGCGAAGGTCGCCGGAGTCGTCCACCTCATGGTTGATTTTGGAGCGCTGGACGGGTTTTCCCTGCGGGGAGGTGTGGCCGTCCGGATTTGACGCGGTCCGGCCGAAGTCTGCGCTCCGGGCGTTTTTCGCGCCTCCTTTTTTGATTCCGGCTTTCCTTTAGTGATATTCTGTCCGGGATCTTCCGAAGGAGGTCGGCCTTGAAGAGATTAAAAATGATTCCGGTTCTTCTTGCGTTTGTCCTGCTCGTTTCCACGTTCGCCTCGGCCCAGGCGCCGAACCGTCCGGCCCCGACCGAGGAACAAAAGCTCCTCGAGGCGATGCACCTGATCCGGAGCGAGACCCTTTACAATTACGTGAAGGAATTGACCTCGGAAAAATACGGCGGCCGCCTGACGGGGACGGCCGAATACGACGCCTGCGCGGAGTGGGTCATCTCCCTTCTCAAGAAGTGGGGCGTCGCCCCGGGCGGGGACAACGGCACGTACTTTCAGAAATTTCCGAATCCCTATACCCTGGTCTTCCCGGGCGGGACGTGCCTTCTCCACGTCCCGGTCAAGGACGGAATGGTCAAGAAATCCTATAAATACGAGGACGAGTTCATCCCCGGCGGGACCTCGGCTTCGGGCGAAGTGACGGCCGAGGTTGTCTTTGTGGGCTACGGAATCACCGCGCCCGACCTGGGCTACGACGATTACGCCGGCGTCGACGTCAAGGGGAAAATCGTCCTGATGGATCCCGAGGATCCCGTCCCGCCGAACGATAAGGAAGGCGCGTTCCCGAAATGGCGGCCGTACTCCTTCCATCAATACAAGCTCGAAAACGCCTTCGCCCACGGGGCCAGGGGGATGATTTACAATTACGGGCCGATCGGCAATCCCAACAATTCCTACCGGGAGGGATTCGTTTATCATCACGTCGGGGCGGCCGTGGTCGCCGACATTTTCGCCGGGACGGGCCGGACCTATGCCGAAACGATCGCGAAAATCAGGAAAGACCTGAAGCCCCATTCGTTCGCCACGGGCAAAACCATGACGATCAAGAATGTGACCGAGCATCATCCCGAAGGCATCGGATACAACGTCATCGGGGTCATCCCCGGGACTGACCCGAAGCTCAAGGACGAAATCATCCTGATCGGCGGGCACCTGGACCACCTGGGCCGGATGTGGGAGCTCATGCCCGGCGCCGACGACAACGCTACCTCCGTGGCCGTGGGGTTGGGCGTGGCCGAAGCGATGTCCAAATCCGCGATCAAGTCGAAACGGACGGTTGTCTTCAATTTCTTCGGGAGTGAGGAGCAGGGTGTGGCCGGGTCGAAATATTACGTCGAGAAACCTCTTTTTCCGCTGGACAAAACCCTTGTTTTCATCAACATGGAGGGCCCGGGCGGCGGGAACAAGATATCTGCTTCGGGGGCGAAGACCTATCCCGATTTCTGGTCGTTCATCGAGAAAGCCAACGAGAAGTACGTCCACCGGATCGTCGGGGGCGGCGAGGCCTCCTACCCGGCCCGGCCGCGGCAGGATTCGGCCTGGTTTTTCTGGGCGGGCGTTCCTTCGCTGACCTTCGGGGCTTACGGCAAGGAAGTGCCATACCCGACGTATCACAATACGAAAGACCGAATCGAGCTCATCGACTCCGAAACGATGGAGGACACGGCCCAGCTGTTTTTCATGGCGATCATGGACATCGCCGACGAGGACGCGGTGAATTTCCGAAAATAGCTATGGTGTCTTCGTCAGGAGAGGTGGAGCTCGACGACGTCCCCGTCCTCGAGCTTGAAGTCGCGGTTGACCATCAGCCCGGCGATTTCGTTCCCGCGCCAGAGGCGGGAGTAGGCGAGTTTCTCGAAGAAATCCTTATGGACGGCTGAGGCGATTCGCATCACGTCGCTGCCGCGGGGAAGGACGAACGGCGATTCGTTCTCGGCCTTCTTGCCGGGAATTTTGCTGTAAACCCGGATGACGTGGAGCAGGTCGAAGACCCGCCGGCGGAGATCCTCAAGGCCGGCGCCCGTTTCGGCGGAAACGGGTAAAATCAGGAACTGGGCTTCGTAGAAAAACTTCAG
>CAYSGA010000134.1:0-5992 GCA_964430165.1 uncultured Eubacteriales bacterium | reverse complement strand
CACGACGAGGTTCCGGGGTATTGCCCGAAATCGATCTTGGGCAGGTACAAAGCTTGGGCCGAAGGACAAGGCCGCCGCGTCATTCCGGGCGGTTACTCTGAGTTACTTCCTCACAGTGCCTGAGGGCCGCCACCATCCATTTCTGATTCCTCATTGGATTTTTAATTCACCCTAAGGCTTCTCCTTCCCTAAATGCCTAAATGGCAGCCGAAAGGACATCGTGAACACCTGAAGGATCAAGCGATTGGATCGACGACTTTTCCGATAAAAGGGAACGGAAAAATTATTGACTTTGCCGGCCGGACAGTCCTAGAATCTCATTCAAAGAGTTCCTTTTCGTTATGCCCGGCTCCTCCGGCAGCTTCACTCCATTCGCCGGGGCGCTGGACTTTTTGACAAAGTGTATATATATTGTCGGGTATCTGACGAACGGCCACGGAGTTCAGCGAGCGATGCTCATGCGGAACGCGTTGCGGGGCCCCAACCCGCCGGCCGCGAATATCATCTCCTATTTTCCCTTGAACAAATCGGAATACGCGAATATATGAATTGCCTCAAGGAGAAATGAACCATGATCGACGTCACCCCCAATCAAACGGCCGACTTCAGCGGCCTGGCCTGCCCGATGCCTATCATCAAAACCAAGAAGGCGATCGACGGCCTGGCCGTCGGAGAAGTCCTGAAAATGATCTCGACCGACCCGGGATCGGTCAGCGACGTTCAGGCCTGGGCCAATAAAACCGGCCAGAAGCTCCTGGGTCACGAAGAAAGCGGCGGAAAGTACGTCTTCTACATTAAAAAGGTGAAATAGCGCGGCCGACCGGTCGCCCGAAAGGAACAATGACATGCCTGAAGAAACAAGCAAGCGTCTGGCCATCATCGCCCTCCACGGGACGATGGACCTCGCCTACCCGCCGTTCATCCTGGCCACGGCGGCGGCCGCCCTGGACATGGAAGTGGCCATCTTCTTTACCTTCTACGGGCTGGAAATTCTGAAAAAGGGAAAGATCGACAAGCTCAAAGTCGCCCCCATCGCCAACCCGGCCATGCCCGTCCCCATGCCCAACATCCTGGGCATGCTTCCGGGAATGACTTCGATGGCCACGATGATGATGAACAAGTGGATGAAAAAAGCCAAAGTCGCCAAGCTCAGCGAGCTTCTGGCCATGGCCAAGGAGATGAACGTCAAGCTGATCGCCTGCCAGATGACGATGGACGTCATGGGGATCAAGAAGGAAGATCTCATCGACGGCCTCGAGTTCGGAGGCGCGGCTACCTTCCTGGAATTCGCCGGCCACAACGCCGTTACCTTGACGTTCTGAGGACTGTCTGGGCGGGCCGACCGACCGTCGACCCGGCCGGATTTCTGAAAGGAGAAAGAGAGATGAGCGACGACAAAGTCCTGATCGTCATGACCAGCGGCCCGGACACGCCGCGGCGCTGTGCCACTCCGTTCTTCATGGCCACCCTGGCGGCGGCCATGGATTACGACGTCACCATGTTTTTCACGATCGACGGCACCCTCCTGCTGAAGAAAGGCCTGGCCGAAACGATCTTCCCCAAGGCCGGAGGAAAATCCGTCGGGGCGTTTCTGAAGGAAGCTCTGGAAGCCGGCGTGAAGATAATGGCCTGCTCGGCTTCGACCGAACTCCACGACCTTGTCCCCGAAGACCTGATCGAGGGGGTGAAGATGATGGGCGGAGCGTCCCTCTGGCAGATCGCCGAGGACTGCAAGACCGTTTTGTCATTTTAATAAAGGAGGAGCGGACATGGGAAATCTGCGCGGGTGCAACCTTCCCGATGACCTCTACTACTACGTCGAGAAGCACGTCTGGGCCAAACCGATGGGCGACGGTGTTGTCCGGGTCGGAATGAACGCCGTGGCCGGGAAGCTTTCGGGCGGAAAGTTGAACGCCGTGACCGTCAAGGCGAAAAACATCGGCGCCGAGGTCGTCAAGGGCAAGAGCGTGGCCACGGTCGAGAGCAGCAAATACGTCGGCCCCGTGCCGGCTCCCGTCACCGGGATCCTGCAGAGGGCCAACGATAAACTGGCCGCCGATCCGAACCTGGCCATCCGCGACCCTTACGGCGAAGGCTGGATCGTCGAAATCAAGGCCGCTCAATGGGAGACCGAAAAAGCCGCCCTGTTGACGGGGGCGGAGGGTCTCGCCGCCTACCTGGCCAAACTGGAAGCGGAGAACATTTCCTGCGACTGAGCCGACAGCAGGGAGAAGGACACGCTATGCCGGACAAAACGATTTATCAACAGCTTCGAGAGGACGGGCTGTCCCGCCGCGATTTCGTGAAGTTCTGCGGGCTCCTGTCCGGAATGATCGGGCTTGAATTTTCCGCCGCCGGGAAAGCCTTGGGGGCGGCGGCCGGCCGTGACCCGGCCGGGGTCGTCGCCCAGGCCTTGAAAACCAAATCCCGCCTTCCGATCATCTGGCTGGAGCTTCAGGATTGCGCCGGATGCACGGAGGCCATTTCCCGGTCCACGTCGCCGAGCCTGTCCAACCTCGTCCTGAACCGGATCGCGATCGACTACCAGGAAACACTGATGGCCGCGGCCGGAGCCCAGGCGGAGGCGGCCAAGATGGAGACGATGACCAAATACCGCGGGCAATACATCCTCGTCGTCGAAGGCAGCCCCACCGTGTTTCAGGACGGCGCCTTCTGCACGATCGGAGGACGGAGCAACCTGGAGATTCTGAAAGAGGCGGCCGAAGGGGCGGCGGCGGTCATCGCGACCGGCAACTGCGCCGCGTTCGGCGGCCTGCCCCGGGCTTATCCGAACCCGACGAGGGCTCACGGGGTGATGGACATCATCACGGACAAGCCCATAATCAACATCCCGGGCTGCCCGGCCATCCCCGACGTGACGACCGGGGTCATCGCCCATTTCCTCGTCCTGGGCACCTTGCCCAAGACCGACGGTTTGAAGCGGCCGCTGGCCTTCTACGGCCACACAATCCACGATCACTGCCTGCGGCGGCCTTTCCACGAGGCCGGGCAATTCGCCGAGGACTTCGGTGGTCGAGGCGCCCGGGAAGGCTGGTGCCTCTATAAATTGGGATGCAAGGGCCCGACGACCTACAACGCCTGTTCCTCGCTCAAATGGGAACGAGGGTTGTCCTTTCCCGTCCAATCCGGCCACCCCTGCCTGGGCTGCTCGGAACCGAAATTCTGGGACGGCGGCGGCTTCTACCAGGGCCAGTCCGCTCCCCTCATCCCTCCGGGCAAGATGGACGCGGGATTGGCCGTGGGAGCCGGCGCGATTCTAGGAGGCGCCCTGGCCGCGGTCAATCGGGTGGGCAAGAAGCGCGGCGCCGCGAAACGCGAGGCCGCCCCATCGAAGGAAAAGGCGGAATAGGAGGATGCCATGGGCTGGCCTGAAATCCTGAATTTTTCCCGCGGGTTGTTGTTCAAGGCCGCACTGTTGATTTTCGTCGGCGGGATGACGTACCGGCTCGTCCGCGTCCTTCTCCTGGGCTGGAGAAGGGACCGGGCCAAAAGCGCCGGGAGCAAGGTCGGGGGGACCCTGAAGGCCTACCTCAAGTCGCTCCTGATCCTTCCGTTCATCCCCTGGGTGAAGCGGACGTTTCCCCGGAACATCCTGACTTATGTCGCGGGCGGCCTTTTTCACCTGTCGCTCTTCGTCGTCCTCATTTTCGGCGTCCCGCACATGCTGGTCGTGAAGAGTGTGACGGGGATCGGTTTGCCCACCCTGCCGACCCCGATCGTCGACTGGGCGGCCGCCGTCGGGATCGCGGCCATGGTCATGTTGCTCATCAACCGTTTCGTCCAACCCGTGCTCAGGCTGATCAGCGGGTGGCCGGTCCGGCTGAACTGGATTTTTGTTTTTCTGCCCATGGTCACCGGGTACATGATGACCCATCACATGTTTTTCCGGTATGAGGTGCTGTTCAGTTTGCATATGATCGCCGTCGACATCCTGCTGATCTGGATTCCGTTCAGCCGGATATCCCATTTCCTGTTTTATTTCTTCTCCAAGACGATCCACGGCGCCCAGGCCGGGAAACGGGGGGTGACGCCATGAACACGACGACGACGACGAAAGCGCGGGCCGCCCTGAACGTCTTCGTCAAGGAGACGGGGGGCTGGGTGGCCGGTCAGTTGGAGGCCTGCACCCGCTGCGGGCTCTGCGCCGAGGCCTGTCATTTCTACCAGGCCCTCGGCAACCCGGAATACGCCCCGGTCTGGAAGATGGAACCGTTGCGCCGGGCCTACCAACAGCGCTTCACGATCGCCGGCCGGATCAAGGCGGCCCTGGGGCTGGAAAAGCCCCTGACCGACGAGGATCTCAACCGTTGGAGCGTCCTGGCCTACGAGGCCTGTACCGTCTGCAACAAGTGCGCCCTCGTTTGTCCGATGGGCATCCAGATCGGAACGCTGATCCACGCCGTCCGGGCGGCCATGTCCGCGGCCGGAGTCGTTCCGGCCGATTTGCATGCCGCGGCCCGGAAGCAAGCCGAGATCGGAAGCCCGCTCGGCGTCACCGCCGAAGCCTGGCGCGAACGCCTGGACTGGATCACCGAGGAATGGGAAGTCGAGATCCCCGTCGACAAGCCGGGAGCCGAGACGCTGGCCGTCTTCACCTCGATCGAAGTGATGAAGTTCCCGGAGAATCTGGCGGCCGTGGCCACGATCCTGAACAAGGCCGGCGAAAATTGGACCGTCTCTTCCAAGGGCCGGGAGGCCGTCAATTTCGGCTTCTTCGAATCCGACGAGGAGTTGACCAAGCTCTTTCTCGGCCGGGTCTTCGACGCGGCCAAAACCCTCGGCGTCAAGCGGATCATGATCACCGAGTGCGGACATGCCTACGAGGCCTTCCGCTGGACGGCGCCCAACATCATGGACGTTCCGCCGGGGGTCGAAATCACCCACATCGTCCGGGTGATGTACGAACTCATGAAGGCCGGCCGGATCAAGCTCAAGGCCGGCGCTTATGCCGACGCTCCGGTCACGTTCCACGATTCCTGCAAAATCCAGAGGCGGGGAGGCCTGATCAAGGAACCTCGCGCGTTGTTGAAGGTCCTGGCCGGAGGTTCCTTCCGGGAGATGGACCCCTGCCGGGAACAGTCCCAGTGCTGCGGCGGGGGGGGAGGGGTCATTTCCATCCAGGAGGCCGACCCGCTGCGGTTCGCCGCCTTCGGGATGAAAATCGACCAGATGAAAACCAACGGAGCGCAGACCGTCTGCATGGTCTGCAGCAATTGCCGGCTCCAGTTTACCGAAGGCGTCGCCCACTACGGCTCCGGGGTCAAAGTCCGCGGCCTGACCGATATGGTGGCCAAGGCCCTGGAATGAGCCGGGCGAACCCGGAAATCCAAGGAGGTGCTGTTATGGCGTCTTTCACTCTCACCCCCGTCGAAAAAGGGATCCTCCGTTGCTCCCACACGGGCTCCTTCCGGCCGGAGGACGTCCAATCCCTGGTGCTTTTTTTGCGCGAGTATCACGGTAAACTATTGATCGACCTCCGCGGTGCCGACGTCCAGGAATGCTCACGCCATATCCGACAGTTCCGGCCGTTGATGCCGGTTGCCGCGATCATCGGCGCGGCCATCGATCCGGGAATCCTGGATATTGACATGAGCTACTACGCCAACGAGGCTAAAACCTTCGAGACCGAGGAAGAAGCCCTGGACTGGTTGCGGAACCAGTAGGAGAACAGACATGAGTCAACGGATTGTCATCGATCCCATCACCCGTATCGAGGGCCACCTCCGGATGGAGGTCGAGCTGGACGAAACGCAGACGATCACCAAGGCCTACTCCTCCGGGACCATGGTCCGGGGCATCGAAATCATCCTCAGGGGCCGCGACCCGAGGGAGGCCTGGGCCTTCGCCCAGCGCGCCTGCGGCGTTTGCACGACCGTCCACGCCTTTGCCTCGATCCGCTCGGTCGAGGACGCCCTGGGGATCAAGATCCCCAAGGCGGCCAACCTCATCCGGAACATGATGATCGCCCAGC
>CAYSGA010000133.1:0-5997 GCA_964430165.1 uncultured Eubacteriales bacterium | reverse complement strand
AGCCGACGCGTTCGAGTGGTTCGGTCCGGCCGAAATTGAAAAACTCGTCTCGTTTTTCCAAAGTCACGAGATCCGGGAAGCGGTGATGTTCGGTAAAATCGAGCACCGGACGATTTTTCGCGACGACCTCCGGGACGAGGTGTTTCTGAAGTTGCCGGCCCCTCTTCCGGACCAGTCGGCTTCGGCCCTTCTGAAATCGCTGATCGAATATCTCCAAACACGCGGGGTTTCCGTTCTCGACCCGTCGCCATTCCTGGCGCCGTATTATTGCGCCGTGGGCGTCCTGGGGTCGGCGGCCGTTTCGGCAGCCGTCGAGGCCGAGGCCGGCTTCGGTTGGCCGCTGGCGAAAACTCTGGCCGACCTGGACATCGGCCAGACGCTGGTCGTCAAGGGACGGGCCGTCGTCGCGGTCGAAGGCATGGATGGCACGGACGAGACCATCCGGCGCGGCGCCCTGCTCGCGGGCGAAGGCATCGTCGTTCTCAAAGCCGGCCGGACGGGCCAGGACGCAAGGATTGACGTGCCGATGGTTGGCCTGGAGACCATCCGAACGCTGGCGAAAGCCCGGGCGGCCGCATTGGTGATCGAAGCCGGACGGGTGCCGTTTTTCCAACGGGAGGAAGCGTTGGTCGCGGCCGCGGCCGCCGGCGTGGCCGTCATCGTCCGGCACTGAACGGAATTTTTATGGAAAAAATCAAGGTCGGAATCATCGGCGTGGGTTATCTCGGAATGCAGCACGCCCGGATCGCCTCGTATCTCGAGGAGGCGGACCTGCGGGCCGTGGCCGACATCGAGTTTAAAAAGGCCTTTGAAATCGGAAACCGCCACGGCGTCCGGTATTACCAGAATTACGAGGAAATGCTGGACGACATCGATGCCGGCATCGTCGCCGCCAGCACATCGGCCCATTACGACATCGCCCTGCGCCTGCTCGAGCGGGGCAAGCATGTCCTTGTCGAAAAGCCGATTACCGAAACCGTCGCCCAGGGCGAGGAGTTGATCGCCGCCGCCCGGAGAAACGGCCTGATTCTCCAGGTCGGCCATCTGGAAAGGTTCAACCCGGCCGTGGAGGCCGTGGAAAACATCATTTCCGAGCCGAAGTTCATCGAAGTCCAGCGGCTAGGGTCGTTTTCGGCCCGTTCCTTGGACGTCGACGTCGTCCTGGACCTGATGGTCCACGACCTCGACATCATCATGGCCCTGATCAAGGACGAGGTGTCGGTCATCCGGAGTACGGGCATCCACGTGGTTTCGGACAAGATCGACATCGCCAACGCCCGCCTGGAATTCAAGGGCGGCTGCGTCGCTACCCTGACCGCCAGTAGGGTCCATCAGGGGAAAGTGCGGAAGCTGCGGATTTTTGAGCCGACGTCCTATTACGCCATCGATTACATCGACCAGGAAGTGAAGATTTTTCCCCTCAGCGGCCGGCAGACGGACGTCAAGAGCATCAAGATCAAAAAGGAAGAACCGCTGAAAAAGGAAATCCAGAATTTTCTGACGTGCATCGCCGAGGGGCGGACCGGAAAGGTCAGCGGCGAGGAGGGCCTCCGGGCGCTCCGTCTCGCCCATGACGTCTTGAGGGAAATCGAAACGACCTGAAAACGGACGGACAACCCCTTCGGCCGCCCCCGCCGGGGGGGGGAGTTATTGCATCTTAAAAAAAGAATCCTCGAGGCCGGAGTTGAAAACCACCTTGGTGACCGTGATCCGTCCGAATTCGGCGCCGCCTTGGAAAATCGTCAAGGCCTGAGGGACCATCAGCCCCTCGATGTTCTTGTAGTCTTCCGTCAGGGTTTCGGTTTCGATTTCGGTGCCCATCGCGTCTGATTTGGACCGGACCCGGTCGGTCAGATAGGTCGCGGCGTTGATGTAAACGGTGGCCTGGAAGCCGTCTTTAAACTTTTGTTCGACCACGAAATATTCCTTGTCCCCGATCGTTTCCTTCCCCTTGAGGGCAAAGGTGATTCCGTATTTTTCCGGGTTCAGGGCGGCGTCGTAGCCCATGGCTTGAAGCCGCTGGGACTGGCTCTGTTTTTCGGTCATTTCCTCGGCAACGCCGGTTTGCGGATTGATCGCCCAGCCTTTTTCTCCGTCGAAGGCCTGGGTAATCAGCATGCCCATGACGTCGATGTCCATCCGCATCTTGTTCGGCTCTTTCTGGTAGATCGTCAGGGCGGCGGACAACCCCATTTGAATGATCTCCATCGTTCCGGACGTGGTCGTGTCCTTGATCGCGGACATGGCGGTCCGGCCGCCCTGGGCTTCGATATTTTTCGCCAGGATATCGGCCAAAGATGGTTCCTGGGCTTGAAGGCTCAGGCCGAGGACGAACGTCGCCGCCAACAATCCGATCATCAAACGCTTTTTCATGAATATTCTCCTTGCCGGCCGCGGGCTCGGCGCCCCGGTATTTTATCGAAATCGGAGGAAAAAACCAATTCCCTCCGGACTTCGCCTTCCGGAAGCCGAAAACGAACCTCGCGGCCATCTCCTTCCTTATATACGTTGATTTCGGCCGGGGGTTCAGGTAAAGATATAAGGAAAGCGATTTGTTATAATAAGAAGTTCCGGGCCCGGAAATCATCGCGACCGATCATTTCTTGAAGCGCGGGTTCCGGGGCATGAGGAAAATGATGTCGAAACAAAGACGCGCGATTTTTCTTTTCCAAGTCGCCGCCCTGATCCTTTTTGCCGTCCCCCTGCGGGCCCAGAAAATGGACGGGGGTGTTCCTCAAACGGCTGTCCAGGTTACGGAATGGAAAAAAAGCGCTCCCCGCGTTTATCTGGATTTTGAAAGCGGGGACGCGGATTTCATCCGGACGGAAATCCCGTTCGTCAACTATGTCCGGGACCGCTTAGAGGCAGATGTCCATGTCCTGGTCACGACCCAGGCGACGGGGAGCGGCGGGACCGAGTACGCGATGGCTTTCATCGGCCGGGCCGATTATGCCACCGTCTCCGAAAACCTCGTTTATTCTTCCTCCAAGACCGACACCGAGGATGAGGTCCGCAAGGGGTATGTTTCGGTCTTGAAAATGGGTCTGATTCCCTATGTGGCCCGAACCCCGATCCGGGATCTTCTGACGATCGAATACAAGGAAAAGATCCAACCGACGGACGTCGTCGACCCCTGGAAATTCTGGGTCTTCAACTTGAGCGTCGGCGGGGAACTCGACCATGAATCCCAGGCGAAATCCCAGGCGTTGTCGCTCGACGCTTCGGCCAACAAAATCACCCCCGACCTTAAAATCCGCCTGGGCCTTGCGACGTTTTTCGCCCGGGACGAGTTTCAGTACGAAGAAGAACTCATCGAAAGCGATTCCCGGGAATTCAACCTAGCCGGCCTGTTCACCAAGAGCCTGGGCGAACATTGGTCGGCCGGAATTTACGTTTCCGCCGGCTCGTCCACCTACGGCAACATCCTGTCAAAAATAAGCCCGGCCCCCGTCGTCGAATACAACATCTTCCCTTATTCCGAATCGACCCGCCGTCAACTCCGGCTCATGTACAAGGCCGGATTCGATTTCGTCCGCTACCGGGAGGAGACGATTTACGATAAAACGAAGGAAAACCTCCTCAGCCAGGCGCTTTCGGCGGTTCTGGAAATCAAAGAACCCTGGGGAACCCTGGAAGCCGGGCTGGAGGGATCGCACTATTTCCACGACTTCAAAAAAAACCGCCTGGAGTTCAACGCCGAAGCGGCGATCCGGATTTTCAAGGGGTTGAATTTCATCGTCGACCTTCATTACGAACGGGTCCGGGACCAGTTGTCTCTGGCGAAGGGAGACCGGAGCCTGGAGGAGATTCTTCTGCGGCGGAAGGAAATAGCGACGGACTACAACTTAGGGTTGGAAGCCGGGCTGAGCTTTACGTTCGGTTCGATCTTCAGCAATGTCGTCAACCCGCGTTTCGGGAGCTTGGGGAACCTGGATTACCACTACGATTAATCAGCGGGCGTCCGGCCGTCAATTGCGGGCCAGGCCGTATTTGGACAGCTTGTTGTAGAGCGTCGTCCGGGACACTCCGAGGATTTCGGCCGAGCGTTTGAGGTTGTTTTTCGACTGGGACAAGACGTAGGAAATGTATTCCTTCTCCAGGTCGTCCAGGCTGGAGAGATTGTCGCGTTCGATGAAAGCGGCCCGATGCCGGGCCGCGGCCGGCTCCCGGACGGATTTCGGCAGGTCCGAAAGATCGATGAAATCCTTGCGGGTCACCAGGACCGCGCTCTGGAGGGCGTTTTCCAGCTCCCGGACGTTTCCCGGCCAGATGTATTTCAGGAACAGCTTCTGGACGTCGCGGGTCACGCCCTGGATCGATTTGCCGTAGGATTTGTTGAGGGCGTCCAAAAAATGGCGGATGAGGAGGGGAATGTCCTCGACATGATCGCGGAGGGGAGGGATCCGGATCTCGACCCGGTTCAAGCGATGGTAGAGATCCTCCCGGAATTCGCCCTTCCGGATCATCGCCGGAAGATCCCGGTTGGTGGCCGCGATCACCCGGGCGTTGACGTATTTGACCTCGTTGCCGCCGATCGGCCGGAATTGACGGTTTTCCAGAACGCGGAGAAGCTTCGATTGAACGATGAGGGGGATTTCCCCGACTTCGTCCAGGAAGATCACGCCCTCGTGAGCGTCTTCGAAAAGGCCTTTCTTGGTCCGATCGGCGCCGGTGAACGCCCCGCGGACGTGGCCGAACAATTCCGATTCGAGCAGGCTTTCCGGGATCGAGGG
Source organism: uncultured Eubacteriales bacterium (assembly GCA_964430165.1). GTDB lineage: Bacteria > Acidobacteriota > Aminicenantia > Aminicenantales > UBA4085 > JAAZPG01. The sequence continues at coordinate 1,264 of CAYSGA010000133.1, read as the reverse complement.
GCAGTCGCAGACGACGAGCTGTTTGGCCTTTGTCTCGCTCAGCATAAAAAGCGCCCGGGCCAACAGCTCCTTGCCCGTCCCTGTTTCGCCGGTGACCAGGACGCTCGAAAAATGCCGGGAGATGCGTTCGACCAGGGCAAAAATATCGAGCATCGCCGGGTTCTTGGAGACGATCCCTTGAAAGACGTATTTTTTTTCGAGTTTTCTCTCCAACAGGCTCGTTTCCCGGCGCAGGTCTTGTTTGTCCAAAACGCGCCGCAGCGATCCGAAAATGACCCGCGGGTCGATCGGCAGGGGGAAATAATCGAGGGCGCCGGCCTCCACCCAGGCCAGGACCTCTTCGGGCGAGTCGGCCGGCCCGGCGACGGAGACCTGAAGCATGGGATCGAAGGTTTTCAAGTTCCGAAGAAGCGTTCGCGTTTCGAAAGCACCTTCGGACGCGTCCAGCAAAAGGGAACGGATGGCGTTGACCTGGACGAAATCGATGACGTTTTCCTCCCGGCCGCAGAAAAAGAGACGGATATCCGGGTCGGGGTTGGAATCCCGGAGATGATCGTAGATCGAGGAGTTTTTCCCGACGATCAAGAACGAAAGCGTGGTGTCCATTTTCCGAAACTGTCTAAAATATTAACATAAACGTCTTCCGGAGGTCAAACGGTTTTCCCGGCCGAAACAGGGATTATTTTTTGACCGTTCCCGGACGGCCGCGGATGAACTGAATCCGGATGCGGTCCTGGACTTCCTCCTCGATCCGGACGACGTCGAATTTGGCTTGGGCGAGGTATTTCATGTGGGCCCGCACATAGGTCAATCCCTGGGTGGAAAGAAAATCGAGCCAGGCGCCGTGGGCCGTCTCGTCCATCAGTTCGGGGGTTTCCTCCGCGTACGTCATCCGGTTTTTAGAGGTCAGGCGGTTTTCGGTCGAAGATCGGCGTTTGGTGTAAAGATTCAACCCGTCTTCCTTTTCGAGATAATTCAGATGCGGTTGCCAGCGTGACGCCCAACGTTCGTACCGGTCGTAGAATTTCCGGTTCGATTCCTTGAGGGCGGCGTCGGCGTTCATTTCGGCGATGATGAACGAGCGGATGTCCTCGCCCGCCGTTTTGTAACGGTCGTAGATCGGAAGGGTCAGCCCGGGGACGTAGGCAAACCAACCTCTGGGGATCCAATAGTCCCGGAACAGGTAGGGGGAATAATTCGAGAATTGCTGGACCCATTCGTGGGAAGGGTAGCCGTGGAGATTCAGGGCGATGTCGGGGAGCCA
>CAYSGA010000132.1:0-6008 GCA_964430165.1 uncultured Eubacteriales bacterium | reverse complement strand
TCGATGCCGTGAGCATCACCGTCCCGACGGAGCATCACCACCAGGCCGCCCGGGGTAGCGTGGCCCGAGCCCAAAAAGGGATTATCTACATCGACGAGATCGACAAGATCAGCCGCAAGAGCGAAAGCCCGTCCATCACCCGCGACGTTTCGGGGGAGGGGGTCCAGCAGGCCCTCCTGAAGATCCTCGAGGGAACGACGGCCAACGTTCCTCCCCAGGGAGGGCGGAAGCATCCCCACCAGGAATTCATCCCCGTCGATACGACCGATATCCTCTTCATCTGCGGGGGAGCGTTCGTCGGGCTCGAGAAGATCATCGCCCACCGGCTAGGCCGGACGATCGTCGGATTCAGCGGAGACGCCCGCTCCAAACGGAACGAGGACGCGGCCCTGTTGGACGATCTGATCCCCCAGGATCTCATCAAATACGGTCTCATCCCCGAACTCGTCGGCCGCGTCCCGGTCGTTTCCTCGTTTTCCGAGCTGGATCTGGACGAGTTGGTCGCGATCCTGACCCGGCCGAAAAACGCGCTGATCAAGCAGTACCAGAAACTGTTCGAAATGGAGGGCGTCGCCCTGGAGTTCACCGACGAGGCGCTCGCCGCCATCGCCCAGAAATCGGTCGTCCGCAAGCTCGGGGCCCGCGGTCTCCGGTCGATCATCGAGGACCTGATGCTCGACCTGATGTTCGACCTGCCATCATCCAAAAAAAGCGGAAGGATCAAAATCACCAAGCGCATGGTTGAAGATAATAAGCTGGCCTTCGACCGGCCCAAGAAACCCTCCCCTGGAGCGTGACCATGAATCCCGTCAACGACGCCTTCGAAGTCCTGAAAACAGTTCCCCTGATTCCGCTCCGGGACTTGGTCGTTTTTCCCTCGACCCTCGTCCCGTTCATCATCGGCCGCGCTTCGTCGATCCTAGCGCTGGAAAAAGTGGGGGATAGCGAAAAGACCGTCTTCCTCGCGGCCCAGATGGACCCGTCGCTCGACAATCCCACTCCCAAGGACATCCATTCGTTCGGCATCACGGCCCGCATCATCCGGACCGTGTCCATGGACGATAAGAACGTCAAAGTCATCGTCGAGGGCCGCCGCCGGGCCCGGATTCTGGAGTATGTCTCCTCCTATCCCTTCTACCAGGTCCTGGTCAAGGAAATTCCGCCTTCAGAGGAGATCGCGGCCGGCGTGGCCGACGTCCTCAAGCGGGTGCTTCTTCTCTTCGAGGAATACCTCAAGGTCAACCAGAACGCCAACTTCCAATCCATCATCCCGGCCCTCCGGGATCATTCCCCCGAGCGGATTGCCGACATCATCTCGTCCCACCTGTTCATCCCCCTTGAGGAAAAGCAGAACCTTCTGGAGACGATCCAGGCCGGGGAACGGCTCAACCGCCTCGACTTCCTCCTCCAGCACGAAATCAACCGAATCCAGGCCGGCCTCCGCCGGAAAAACGGCAAGTCGGGCGAATCCGGACGCAGAACGGAAGGGGGAACGACCGTTTTTCAGAGCGGCGGCAAGAAAGAGGATCAAGCCAACGAGCTGGAGGAGCTGAAAAAGAAGGTCCTCGCCGCCCAGATGCCCCCCGACGCGCTGGAAAAAGCCCGCAAGGAAATCGAGCGCCTCGAGGCCATGCCGCCGATGTCGGCCGAGGCCACGGTCTGCCGTAACTATCTTGACTGGCTGATTGCCATTCCCTGGGTCAAACGGTCGCGGGAAAAAAGGAACATCAAGGAAGCCGAACGCATCCTCAACGAAGACCACTATGGGCTCGAAAAGGTCAAGGAACGCGTCCTCGAGTACCTGTCGGTCCGCCAGCTGGTTAAGACGCCGCGCGGCGTGATCCTCGGGTTGATCGGCCCACCGGGGGTGGGAAAAAGCTCCCTGGCCAAGTCCATCGCCCGGGCGACCGGCCGGAAGTTTGTCCGGCTCTCGCTGGGCGGAGTCCGGGATGAGGCCGAAATCCGGGGCCACCGCCGGACGTATATCGGCGCCTACCCGGGCCGGATCATCCAGATGCTGAAACGGGCCGGGACCAAGAATCCCGTGTTCCTGTTGGACGAAGTGGATAAAATGAGCATGGATTTCCGCGGCGACCCCGCCTCGGCCCTGATGGAAGTCCTCGATCCCGAACAGAACAACGCCTTCCTCGATCATTACATCGACACGGACTTCGACCTGTCCCAGGTCATGTTCATCGTCACGGCCAACATGGTCGAACCGATTCCGCGGCCGCTCATCGACCGGATGGAGATCATCCGGATCGCCGGCTACACGGAACCGGAAAAATTACAGATCGCCCGCCGATTCCTCTGGCCCAAGCAGCTCGCGGCTCATGGCCTGACCGAAAAGAACCTGACCGTTTCGGACACCGGCCTGGCCAAATTGATCGATGAGTATACTCGGGAGGCCGGGGTCCGGAATCTCGAACGGGAACTGACTTCGATTTGCCGCAAGGCCGTAAAACGAGTCGTCCTCAACGGGCCGGGTCATCGGGAAAAAGTTTCGGCCAAGAACCTCGAATCGTATCTCGGGATTCCCAAGTTCCGCCGGAAAGCCCTGGACCGGGAGGATGAAACCGGAGTTTCGATCGGGATGGCCTGGACGGAATACGGCGGCGAACTCCTGACGTTCGAGGCGACCAAGGTCCACGGCAAGGGCAACTTCGTCCTGACTGGCCAATTGGGAGAAGTGATGCAGGAATCGGCCCGGACGGCCTTCAGCTACGTCCGGGCGAAGATCTTCGAATTGAACATCGCCAAGGACGTGACCAAAGATTTCGACATCCACATCCATGTCCCCGAAGGGGCGACGCCGAAGGAAGGCCCTTCGGCCGGAATCACGATCGCTATTGCGATCTTGTCCCTGATGACCGAGATTCCGGTCTGCAAAAAAATCGCCATGAGCGGCGAGATCACCCTCCGAGGCCGGGTCCTGCCGGTCGGCGGGATCAAGGAAAAGCTCCTGGCGGCCCACCGCGAGGGCATCCGGGAGGTGATCCTGCCCCGCGACAACAAATCCGACCTCAAGGACCTGCCGAAAAATATCGCCCAGGATATGACCATCCATCTCGTCGAGACGATGGATGAAGTTTTGAAAATGGTCTTGACCCGGGACATTCCGGCGTTAAAGACCCCGCCCGAGGCGGCCTCGGACTCCTCAACTCCGGCGGGAGAAGGGGAGGCCGTCCGCATGCATTAAGATTCCACACACGAGGTGCAGAGATGCCGACACGAGAACCGAAAGACAACCGCGAATGTGAGCCCCGGGACGACCGGGAGCCCCGAGAATGGGGGCTGATCGAACTCGAGGAAGAGGATACGAAAGTCATCCTGAAGGTGGCCGCCGACTTGGGCCTTCCGGCCGAGGAGATCGAGCACGAAAAAGAAAACCGCCACAATCTGATTTTCAAAATTTTGGAGGCCCAGGCCAAGAAGCAGGGCCTGCTGTTTTCCGAGGGCGTCCTGGAGACGCTCGAGGACGGGTTCGGATTCCTCCGGGCGCCCGAGTTCAGCTATCTCCCGAGCCAGGACGACATCTATGTTTCGCCCTCGCAGATCCGGAAATTCCAACTCCGCACCGGCGACACGATTTCCGGCATTGTTCGGCCGCCCAAGAACGGCGAAAAATACTTCGCCTTGATCAAGGTTGAAGCCGTGAACTTCATGCACCCGGACGTGATCATCGAACAGCGCCGGAACGTGCGTTTCGAGCAGCTGACGCCGCTTTATCCCTTTGAGATGATTAAACTGCAGGACGGCAACCCAAAGAACCTGAACGCGCGGATCATGGAACTGTTGACCCCGATCGGCAAAGGGCAGCGCGGGCTGATCGTTTCGCCGCCGCGCGCCGGCAAAACGACCCTGCTCAAGACGATCGCCAAGTCCATCGAGAAAACCCACCCCGAGATCTACCTGATTGTCCTGCTCGTCGCCGAGCGGCCCGAGGAAGTCACGGACTTCCAGCGGAGCGTCGGCGGAGAAGTAGTCGCCTCGACCTTCGACGAGCCGCCAGCCCGCAACGCTCAGGTGGCCAACATCGTCCTGGAAAAGGCGAAGCGCCTGGTCGAAATCAAGCGGGACGTCGTCATCCTCCTCGATTCGGTCACCCGGCTGGCCCGGGCCCACAACGCCATCATCCCGCCCTCGGGCAAGGTCCTGTCGGGCGGGATCGATGCCAACGCCCTGAATAAGCCCAAGAAATTCTTCGGCTCGGCTCGGAAGGTTGAGGAAGGCGGCAGTTTGACGATCATCGCCACGGCCCTGATCGACACTGGAAGCCGGATGGATGAAGTCATTTTTGAAGAGTTCAAAGGCACGGGCAACATGGAAATCAACCTCGACCGGCGACTCGTCGACAAGCGAACCTTCCCGGCCATCGACATCAACCGTTCGGCCACCCGCAAGGAAGAGCTGCTCATCGAAGAGAGTGAACTCAAACGCATTTGGATTCTCCGCAAGGTCCTCAGCCAGTTGTCGGAGGTCGAGGCGATGGAGCTTCTCATCGACAAGCTGGGAAAGACCAAGACCAACCAGGACTTCCTCAACCAAATGAGCAAAGGGCTGTAAACGCCCTCAAGGCTCTTGCGACGGGGAGCTGATCACGAGAGACGCACGGGAAAAAGCGGAAGGAAAGCGCTTCCCGGGATCCTCGGCGAAGAAATAGAGCGAATATTCCCCAGCCGCAAGGCCGTCCGTTTGAAGATCGAGCCGGTAAGTGATCGTGTCGTTCTGTTGATCGTGGCCCGTGATCGTCAGGGGAAGCCATTTCCTGTCGCCTGACTCCAGGTCGACCGATTGGGCCTTGAAAACGATGTCCGTGCCCTCGAATTGAGAAAACGCGCAGGGCAGGAGGACCGAAACGGTCTTTGTCCCCTCGTTCATCCCGCCGATCAGCGGCGCCTGACGAACGGGGTCAAAAGCATAGGAATCGAAGAGAGGTCCGAGAACGGAGACCGGTTTTTCTCGCGGGACGAGCAGGAGGGGAGGGAAGAGAGTGAAGCCCCGAGCATTCCTTCTCGGGACGTCCACCGCCGAGGAGGCGACGGCGCCTTTTCCGGTCTCGAGATTTCTCATCACCACCCGGCATTCGAACCGGCCGGAAGAGACGTCCGAAAAAGAGCCGCTAAAGACGGCCTCATCCGATATCTTTGAGGCATCGAATTCCATTCTTTGTTGTCCGACGAGATTCTTCTCCTGGTCGAACACAAGCATGAAGAGCTCATATACGTTCTGAGAAGGCCGGCGCATCTGGATGACGGGAATGCCGGCAAGAAGAACCAGGGCGTTCCCTTGATCGGCGGGCTTGGCCAAGGCGGTCATGGGGAACCGAAGGGGTTCCGAAAAGAGCGACTTTTCGCTCAAGGCCAGATCGATGAGCTGAAGTTGTTTTTCAAAGGCGCTGTATTTGGCGAACGGCTTGGGATTGAAATAGCCTTTTTGGGAATAGACATCACAGCCTCCGCGCCGGACTTTGACTTCGACTTTCTCGTATTTGCCGTCCCATTTTTCGGGAACCATGAACCCGAGGACGTAGAAGGATCCCGTAAGATCCTGGATTTCCCGGGATATTTTCTGGTAATCGTTCATCCCGCCGAAATACTTGCCTCCGGAAAGCCTGGCCATTTCGATCAAGGCGCTGTCTCCGATCATGTTCCGCTCGATGAAGTCCCCGGAGGGTGATCCGTTCAAGGAAGGCCTGGCCGACTTGGACAATTCTTTAAAATTCATGTCGCGGAAGCGGGAGGACAGCCCTTCCACGTTCACCGCGATCACCGGGCTGTTGGCCGAGGCCAGCTCCAGGAGCATGCTTTCGTAGCGCACGCGCAGGTGCAGTCCGGACGAGGCATTCATATTCATTATGCCTTCAACGGGTGCGATTTGATCCGCCCTTTGATACATCAAAAAGTTGGGCGGGCCTTTCGAAAACAGAACGATGTGCTTGATTCCGGGCAAGTAGCGAAGGCCCGAGGCTAAGTCCTTGAGGGACGAGGCGAATTTGAGGATTTCCG
>CAYSGA010000131.1:0-6018 GCA_964430165.1 uncultured Eubacteriales bacterium | reverse complement strand
GTCAGCTACCCTTTTGGCTATCTGGGCAGCTTCGTCAGCCGGGCGGTCTTGCCCGGGATGGTCGCCCGCGGGTGCGGCCATGTCATCAACATCGGTTCGATCGCCGGGCACGAGCTTTACCCGGCCGGGAACGTCTATTGCGCGACCAAGTTCGCGGTCAAAGCGTTGGGCCGGGGTTTGCGGCTGGATCTTTGCGGGACGAACATCCGGGTTAGTACCGTCGATCCCGGGATGGTCGAAACCGATTTCAGCGAGGTCCGCTTCCACGGGGACGCCGAACGGGCGGCGAAGGTTTATCAGGGGTTGACGCCGCTTTCCCCGGACGATGTCGCCGAGGCCGTCCTTTTTTGCGCGACCCGGCCGCCGCACGTCAACATCAGCGAGGTCATCGTCATGCCGACGGACCAAGCGTCAACAACAATGGTCCATCGTCGCTGAGTGACGATAGAAATCGGAGAAATCGGTACCTGGTTAACCGATTCCCTATTCTTTTGAGGAAACGGTTAACCAGGTACCGAATTAAATCAATTCATGATTTTAATGAGCCGGCCCTTTTCCACCTTGTCCTCGAGGGCGAGGGAGTTGAGAAAGACGATCGTCGGCCATTTATCGGACGGCACGTTCAACCCCGCGAGAAAACCCTTCAGCGTCTGGGCCGCGGCCGGGCGGCGAATGGAAATCTTTTTCGGCTGGACGGCCAGGCGTTTGGAATCCGTAAGCTTCATGAAACTCTGGACCGTCCGTTCGAAGCTGTTTTTGTACGTAGCATGTTCGTCCTTGGCCGCCAGGCTCATGAACGTGTAGATCATGCCGTCCTTGGCGATGCAGTCGAGGTCGACGGCCGTGACCTGAGGCGCCTCTCCCTGCTGGGCCTGCTGGCTGACCAGGAAATCCCCGCGGGCGGCGTTCAAGCCGTTGATCATCCGGGTTCCTTTGGAAATTTCCTGAACCTGGACATCCTCCAGGGACGCGATCCGTTTCTGGAGGAAAACCGCCGGGGCGAGGTCCGTTTTTTCGGCCGTCAGGATCATTCCCGCCTTTTCGTCCTTGCTGGCGACGACGACCTGCCGGGGCGTGTTCTGAACGACCCAGCCCGTGGGAATCGCGAAGGCGAATTTCATTTCGGGGTGATAGAAGGCGTTGGCCTCGACATATCCCTGGCGCGGATTTTCGCCGTAGGTCAGGCCGTCCAGCTTCGCCAGTAAATCGTCGCGGAGAATGTCCATTTCCGCGTCCATCGGCTGGAGCATCTTCTGGGCTTCGTCGATCCGTTTTTCCGTCAAGGGGTGGGTGGAGAGGAAGTTCGGCAGTTTCGTCCCCCCCCCGGCCTTCTCCTCCAGTTTCTGGATGGACCGGAAAAAGGGAATCATCTGGGACGGGGAGTAGCCGGCGCTGCGGGAATAGAGGACTCCGAGGCTGTCGGCCTGGTATTCGTCGTCGCGGCTGAATTTAAGGAAAAGCACCTGCAGGCCGACCATCAGGTAGGGCGCGACCTTGGCCACGTCCTTGCTGAGCACGCTCCCGAGGATTAATCCGCCGGTCAGAAGGAGCTGCTTGCTGTATTCCCGGACGGAGTGGCGGGCGTTGACGTGGCCCAGTTCATGGCCGATGACGGTGGCCAGTTCGGCCTCGGAATTCATCATGGCCAGGAGGCCGCGGGTGACGTAAACGTAGCCGCCCGGAGCGGCGAAGGCGTTTTCGACCGGCGTGTCGAGAACGGCGAAATGATACTCCAGCTTGTTGCGATGGGTATAGGGAACCAGACGGCGGGAGACTTTGTCGACATATGCGGCGAGCGCCGGGTCCTGATAGAGCCCGTATTCCTGCCTGATGCTCTCGTCGGTGGACTTGCCCATCTCGATTTCCTGGCTTTCCGGGATGAGCATGATTTCTTTCTTCCCGGTGACCGGGTTGATGGCGCAGGATAAGACTCCGGAAAGAGCGATGAGAGTAAAAATCGCGACAACACGACGAAGGGTGGTTTTCATGCCGGCCTCCTCTTCCTGTATCTAATATCTAAGGGGAATCTACCCGAAATTCCTTCTCAATTCAACCGGTTTTTCCCGCCGGACGGGCGTTGCCCGGCTTCGTTCATTGACTTTCTTGTCCGGATTGATATATTAGCCGGACGCATGATTCCAGCCGCCGTGGATTCGAATCAGCGGCCGGTTTTCCCGGCTGTCCCGACCTCTTCGGCGCGCGCCCGTTTCATTCATTCCAGAGGAGGAGCCGGTCATGTTTAAAGGGCATCCCAAGGGCTTATTCGTCGCGTTTTTCGCCAACATGGGCGAACGCTTCGGCTTTTACACGATGGTCGCGATCTTCGTCCTGTTCATACAGGCGAAGTACGGGGTGAGCGCGGCGACCGCCGGTTTCGTCTATAGCACGTTCATGGTCTGTGTCTATTTTTTCCCCCTGCTGGGCGGACTTTTGGCGGACAAGGTTCTCGGCTACGGCAAGACGGTCAGCTTCGGTCTGATCGTCATGTTCCTCGGCTACGCCCTGTTGGCGATTCCGACGAAAATGAACATGGGGCTTCCGCTGATTATTGTGGCCATGGCCGTCATCGCCATCGGGACCGGACTCTTCAAGGGAAACCTCCAGGTCCTGGTCGGAAACCTCTACGACGACCCCAAATATGACGCGCTTCGCGACCGGGCCTTCACGATATTTTACATGGGGATCAACATCGGGGCGATGTTCGCCCCGAGCGCCTCGGAAATCATCAGCAACTGGGTCCTCAAGGGCGCGCATTTGACCTATGACGCCCGCATTCCCGCCCTGGCCAATGGCTTCGTGAAGGGGACGCTGACCGACGCCGGCGCCTACCTCGGCATCGCCCAAACCCAGGACGCGGGCGTGACCCTTGAAACCCTGAAGGCGTTCTCCGAGCGTTATATCAACGGCCTGAGCAAGTCCTATCATTTCGGATTCGGAGTGGCCTGCCTGAGCTTAATCGTGTCCATGGCTGTTTTCTGGGCCTTCCGGAAATACTACAAACACGCCGATTTAACCGAGAAGCAGAAGGCGAAATCCGAAACCCACAAATCCCGGGTCGTCGAGCTCACGTCCGCTCAAACCAAGGAACGTCTCGTCGCCCTCGGCCTCGTTTTCTTCGTCGTCATCTTCTTCTGGATGGCCTTCCAGCAGAGCGGCCTGACGATGACGTTCTTCGCCCGCGATTATACCCAGCATAGTGTCGGGGCTTTGTCCTACCTGTGGTTCGATATGGTCGGACTGCTCGCGGTGTTCCTGGCCCTCGGAGGCCTGGTCCTCTTCTTGCGGAAAGGGTCGGGAAAAACGGCCCGGCTGGTCGGCGGAATCGCTTTCCTCGCCTTCGGCGCCCTGGCTTTCCTCCGCTACGGCGGCTATTCTGCAATGAACGAGTTCCAGCCCCAGCGCTTCCAGCATTTCAACCCGTTTTTCATCGTCTTCCTGACTCCGGTCGTCGTCGGATTTTTCGGCTGGCTGAACAAGAGAAAGAAAGAGCCGTCCGCTCCCCGCAAAATCGGCTTCGGGATGCTGATCACGGCGGTTTCCTTCGCTATCCTCGTCATCGGGTCGATGGGTTTGCCGAGCCCCAAACAGCTCGGCGGCCTCGTCGCCCCGCCCGAAGCCCAGGTGTCCGTCTACTGGCTGATCTCGAGCTATTTCATCATTACGATCGCGGAGCTCTTCCTCAGCCCGATCGGGATTTCCTACGTCTCCAAGGTGGCCCCCCCCAAATATAAGGGACTGGCCCAAGGCGCTTGGTTCGCGGCGACCGCGGCCGGCCTGTACCTTATGGGCCTGGTCGGCGGCTTGTGGATGAAGGTGCCCCTCTGGGCGCTCTGGTTGATCCTCGTCGTCGCCTGCATCATCTCGGCGACCTTTATGTTCTCCGTTATGAAGAAACTGGAGCGGGCGTCGGGACAATAAAATCCGAGACATATAACCCATTTCCTTATTTCCGGAAATCGAAGTTGCTCTATTTCCGATGGACGCGAGGGAAGCCATGAAACGCAAGGATTTTCTGAAAACCGCCTGCGGGATCGGTCTGGCCGGGGGAGCGGCGGCGCTTAAGGTTCCCGCGGCCGGACAAACCGAATTCGCAAAAGAAGAAGAAACCAGGGATTACTTCAAGGAAACCTGGGTCAAGACGTTGATGGAGAACATGGAGAAGACCGTGGACCCCGCGACCCGGGAACGGTTGATGAACGACTGCGGCCGGGCCTGCGCCCGCCGGGGCGGCTTGATCAAGACGGCCGAGAAATTCCGGGGCGACGTGGCCGGTTTCATCCAAACCCTCGGGCCGCAGGTCGGAAAAGACCTCTGCCGCGTCGAAGGGGATACGGTCCATTGGGGTTATCCCCGGTGTTATTGCGAACTGGTCACGGACGGGCCGGAGCGGCTTCCGGCGAGCTATTGCCTCTGCTCGGCCGGCTGGGTTCTGGAAATGTTTGAAATCGTCGCGGATCGGCCGGTCCGCGTGGAAGTCGTCCAGACGATCAAGCGCGGCGCGCCCGATTGCCGGTTCGTCATTCACCTGTAAGCCCGTCGTCCGAATCGGCCCGGAATCCGTCCGGATTGAAATGGATCCGGATCCGGGAGAGAGCCGCAGGGACGATTATCTCCACGCCACTGCCGCCCGGGCGGAGGACATGAAACGTCTGGCCGTCATACTCTCGAAAATCTCCAATGACCTCCGGTTGCTGAGTTCGGGGCCGCGTTTGAAAAACGACTTTGACTATGATTAAATAAGGCCGCTTGAGAAGGAGAACGTAATGGATATTTTCGACAAATGTAAGACGGACGGCGGATATTTCGGCCCGTTCCGGGCCCGGAACGACTTTTTCTTTGCCCGTCCGATCCTCGACCCCCTTCCCGGGCGTGAAATGACCTACCAGGGGAAGAAAGTCATCCAATGGTCGATCAACAATTATCTCGGCCTGGCCGAAAACGAGGAACTGCGGGCCATCGCGGTCGAAGCCGCGCGGAAATACGGCCCCGGCGCCCCGATGGGCTCGCGGATGATGACCGGCAACACTCAGAAGCACCTCGACCTGGAGGCCAAGTTCGCCCGGTTCATGGGCAAAGAGGACGCCGTCCTGTTCAATTACGGCTACCTCGGCGTCCTGGGCACCATCCAGGCGCTGTGCGAAAAATCCGATACGATTCTTATCGACAAGCTGGCCCACGCCTCGATGGTCGACGCCATGTTCATGTCCCAGGCCCAGTTCCGGGTCTGGAAACACAACGACCTCGACAGCCTGGAAATGCACCTGAAGCGGGTCAACCGAGACCGCAAAGGCGGTATTCTCGTCGTCACCGAGGGCGTGTTCGGGATGACCGGCGACCTCGCCCCGGTGGCCGACATCTGCTTCCTCAAGGACAAATACGACGCCCGCCTGTTCGTGGACGACGCCCATGGCTTCGGGGTCATGGGCCCGAACGGCCGGGGGACGGGCGAATATTACAAATGTCTGGACAAAATCGACATCAACCTCGGGACGTTCGCTAAGGCCTTCGCCGCGATCGGCGGCGTGGCCGGCTCGACCCGCGAAGTCTGCGAATGGGTCCGGTTCAACGCCCGGACCCAGGTCTTCGCCAAGAGTCTTCCGATGATCTACGTCGAGGTCCTTTCCCGGGCGATCGATTTTGTCGCCGACGGCAACGACCGACGGGCCCGGATGTGGGAGGTCAACGCCAAGCTGAAGGCCGGCCTCCGCGACCTCGGCTACATGGTCGGGGAAGTGCCTTCGCCGGTCACGCCCGTTTTCGTCCATTTCAAGGATCTGCAAATCGGCATGGCGATTATCCAGAAAATGAGGGAACAGGGGATTTTCATCACCGGCGTAGCCTACCCAGTCGTGCCTCGCGACATCCTCCTTTTCCGGATGATCCCGACCGCCTCTCATACCGATGAAGACATTGCCCGGACGCTGGCCGCCTACAAAAAAGTGCGCGACGAGCTTCATCTCGACCTGGCCGCGGTCAAGAACGCGTATATCCGCCATGAAGCGGAGAAGAAGGCCGAGA
>CAYSGA010000130.1:0-6023 GCA_964430165.1 uncultured Eubacteriales bacterium | reverse complement strand
AGGGCGCCGTTGAAACAGCACCGCCGACCAGGCAGGAATTGCTCATCCTCCGCAAAGAGGTGGACCCGGAGAGAATCTTTTTGAGATAGAGCCGGTGCAGATTAGGCGTCCAGGGCGATGTTTCCCTTGTACGGGATGACGCCCCGGGGGATTCGGCCCAAACAAGAACCGAGGGGCTTCGTGAACATGGGATCATCGCAGAGGGCCTTGAGATGCTGATCGCGATACCGGGGGTGGGCAATGCTGGCGATGGCGAGCGCTTTCTCGCCGGCCGTAAGCCCCCGAAGGTCGGCGATCCCGTACTCACTCACGATGACCACTCCATCATAGGCCGAGGCCGTTAAACTCACGCCGGCCGGATGGACTTTGACGATTTTGGAGTGTTTTTTATCGGTCAGGCTTCGAAAGGCGATGATGGGGACGCCATAGGAGGGATTATTCAAGGCGCGGACAAAATCCGGCTGACCGCCGACGCCGCTGTAATACCGACGGGCATCAATATAATCGGCCCAGACGTTGCCGAAAAGATCGACCCCCATGGCCGTATTGATGGAAATGAAGGGACTGTTCCTCCGGATGACTTCGGCCGAATTGGTGACGGTACAGGGGCGCATCTGGATTCCCGCGCGCATATGCACGAATTCATACAGTTCCATCGAGCCCATGATGAGAGAGGTCGTGCTGTATCCCATGTGCTGTTTTTTCTTTCGATTCGTCACGATCTCGGCCTTCTGCAGCTGCATCAGACCATCCCCATAAAGCTCCGTCTGGATGCCGAGGTCTTTCAAAGACGACCCTTTGATGGTCCCCACCACGGCGTCCGGAATTTGACCGATGCCCACCTGCAACGTCACTCCGTCGCGAATGTAGTATTCCGTGATCAATTCGCCGATGCGACGCTCTTCAGGAGAAAGGTCGTCAAAATCAGGTCCGGCGGAAACGTAAACGTCTTTCACGTTGTCGTCTTCAATGAGGTAATCAATGGATTGAGGGCCGACGATGCTTTGCCCTTGAGTGAACGGCATGCCGTAATCCACCTCGGCGATCACGCATTTGGAATGATCGATGGCCGTATGCAGGACCTCGACGGACAATCCCAGGCTGAATTCCTTCGTGATCTCATGGGGACGGACTTTGAAGAGGACAAGGTCCGGCTCATACTCCCGACCCTTGCCGATCAGACTGTCAAGATTGGCCAGCGTGCACGGCAAATAGAAAGCCCGTCCCTCGTTGGCGGCTTTGCGCACGTCGCCCGTGGAAAAAATGGAATAGGTCATGACGCGATCCTGGAGTCCCTCTTCCACGTAAGGCACGGGCCCTTGGAGCAGAAGATGGACCATCCTGATGAAAGGCAACCTAGGGCTTCCGGCCTTAATGGCGGCGGTCAGAAATTCCAGCGAAGCCGTCGGCGTCGCGGCATTGGATCCGACATAACAGGTGATTGTGTCTTTATGCCTGAATTCCTTGGCGATGATATCCGCCAACTGACTGAGTTGGATGACCGGGGGTTGATAAGCCATACTCACCCTCCTGAGATTTTATTATGGTATGAATTCGTCGAATTACAAATAGAAAATACAGAATTTAATCTCCCGGCGCAAGCCCGTGACCGAAATCGGTTCTTTTTCATCTGGCGACGGTCCTCCCCGGCCGCCTCGACCGGACTCCTAAGATGTGCTAAAATCCGGCCGAAACAAAAGGAGAAATACGTTGATGACCTTCGGTCGATTCAAGATTTCCGTTTATAACCACGGCTTCTTTCGTTTGGATGGAGGGGCGATGTTCGGGACCATTCCCAAAAACATCTGGTCGCGCCGGATCCCCGCGGATGATGAAAACCGCATCCGGCTCGCCACCCGTTCGCTGCTCATCGATACCGGCGAGCGACTATTCATGGCCGATGTCGGCAGCGGCGACAAATGGCCTGATAAACTCTGCCGGATATACGCCTTCCAGAATTTCTCCGATCGGGAAACCGGCTTCGATTCCGAGGCCGTCACGGATATTGTATTGACCCACCTTCATTTTGATCACGCCGGCGGGATTTCCCGATATCAGCCGGGAAGCCCGAAAGCCCTGGAGCTCTGTTACCCCCGAGCCCGGATTTTTCTCCAGGCCGATAATTATGAAAACGCCAAACATCCCAATCCCCGCGAGCGGGCCAGCTATTTGGAGGAGAATGTTTTAGTTCTCGAACGGGCTAACCTCGTCCTGACGAGGGGCTCCCAGGAGATTGAGCCGGGCATTTGGGTGCATCAAGTCAACGGTCATACCCGCGGCCAACAATGGCTTGAAGTCAAAAACGGCGCCGAATCCATCGTCTTTCCCGCCGATCTGATCCCGACCTCTCATCATCTCCCCCTCCCGTTTTCGATGGGGTACGATATCTCGGCCGGGACGGCGCTCGAGGAGAAAGAGGATTTTTTGAGCCGGGCAGTCGCCCATGATTGGATCGTCGTCTTCGAACACGATCCAGACATCCCGGCGGCCCGCGTGAAAACGGATGAGAAGGGCCAATACGCCGTGCGGGAAGTCGTGACGCTTTGAGGGCCGCCCGGCTTCCGTTTCATTCCCAAGATTGCTTTGACCTTGACGAAAGGAGATCGGAAATCAAACCCCTTCTCTCGACAAAATGGATGGGAAGGACGATCCATCATTTTCAAACGATTGATTCGACGAATTCAAAGGCCTTCCAGTTGGCCCTCCAGGGCGCCGAGGAAGGGGAAGTCGTGATCGCCGAATCACAGGAAAAGGGAAGAGGGAGGATGGGAAGGCCCTGGTACTCCCCGCCTTCCTCAAACCTCTATCTTTCCGTCATTCTCCGTCCGAAGATCCCTCCCCAACAGGCTTCCCTTCTCACCCTGATGGCGGCCGTCGCAACGGCCGATGCCATCCAAGAGTTTTCCGGTCTCCTTCCTTTGATCAAGTGGCCCAATGATATTCTTCTGAGAGGTCGAAAAATAGCCGGGCTTCTCAACGAGATTCATTCCGGGATGGACCGGGTCCATTTTGTAATCTTAGGCCTTGGCGTCAACCTCAACATGGATGGGAAGTTGTTTCCCCGGGAGATCCGGAAAATCGCGACCTCCTTGAAGAAAGAGACGGGAAAGGCGGTTTCGAGAAAGGCCTTCCTTCAGGTTCTGTTGCAGAAGTTGGAAGCCTGGTATGAATTGTTTTTAAAAGAGGGCCCCCCCCCGGTTCTGAAAGCCTGGAGAGAAAAGGCCCAAATTAAAGGGAGGCCGGTCAGAGTGACTTCCTCTGGAGAGACATGGACCGGCCTGGCGGTCGATATCGACTCGGACGGGAGTTTGATTTTGAGGACGGAGGACGGCCGGCTTAAAAGAATCGTGACCGGAGATGTCGAATATAACCCAACGCGGTCGGAGGACAGAGCCGCGGCTCTCATCAAGCTTCGGTCGTTTTGACTTTTCGACCAATTTCGCTATAATTTCGACTCCCGCGAATCCATAAATCAAGGGTAAAACATGTCGAACATAGGAAATTATGACGAGCGCTATAAAACCTTCACCTGGGAGGAGGCCGAACGGGAATTGGGTTACCGCCCCGGCGGCATCCTCAACATCGCCTGGTACTGCTCCGACCGCATCTGCGACCTGGGCCAGGGCGATAAAACGGCCCTGATCTGGGAAGGGATGGGCGGAATCGAAAAACAGTTCACCTATCATGACATCCGCCGGGCTTCGAACACGATCGGTTCGTTTCTCCGCGGTCTCGGCCTTCAACCGGAAGACCGGGTGTGCTTGTTCATGGACAAAATCCCCGAGCTTTATCTCGGCGTCCTGGGCATCCTCAAAATCGGGGCGATCGCCCAGCCCTTGTACTCGGCCTTCGGTGACGAATCGCTCTTCGTCCGCCTTGACAACGCCCAAACCAAAGCCGTCATCACCCAGAAAAAACACGCCCCGAAGGTCCGTAAAATCCTCGACAAGCTCCCCTCCCTTAAATACCTGATCATCGTTGATCATGACGGGAAACCGTTGAAGGACCGCGAGGTCGCCTTTTCCCTGGAAAAATCCGAGCCCGTCGAAAAACTCGACATCCACCCCACCGTGGCGGAAAGCCCGTCGCTTCTCCATTACACCTCCGGAACGACCGGCCTCCCCAAGGGCGTCAAACACGTCCATTACTCGCTCTTGTCCCAGTACATGACCGCCAAATGGGCGCTCGACATCCGCCAAGACGATATCTACTGGTGCACCGCCGACCCCGGCTGGGTCACGGGCACGTCCTACGGGGTCATTGGGCCGTGGGTTCTCGGGGTCACCCAATGCGTCCTGGACTCCGGCTTCTCGGCCGAGGCCTGGTAC
Source organism: uncultured Eubacteriales bacterium (assembly GCA_964430165.1). Classification (GTDB taxonomy): domain Bacteria; phylum Acidobacteriota; class Aminicenantia; order Aminicenantales; family UBA4085; genus JAAZPG01. The sequence continues at coordinate 1,695 of CAYSGA010000130.1, read as the reverse complement.
CGGTTCATCGAAAAAAACAGGATCACAAACTGGTATTCCGCCCCGACGGCCATCCGCTCGCTGATGAAAGCGGGCGAAGACATCATCAAGAAGTACGACCTCTCAACCCTCCGGGTCCTGTCCAGCGTCGGCGAGCCGCTGAATCCCGAAGCGGTCATCTGGTCGGAACGGGTTTTCGGCAAGCCCTTTTTGGACACGTATTTTCAGACCGAAACCGGATCGATCATGATCACCAATTACCAGGGGATGAAGATCAAGCCGGGTTCCATGGGCAAACCGTTTCCGGGGACGACCGCCGTCGTCCTGGATCAGAAAACCTTTGAACCGCACAAAGAATCCGGAAAAATCGGCCTGATCGCCCTCAAGCCAGGTTGGCCCGCAATGATGCGGACCTATTGGAACAACGAAGAAACGTATCAGAAGAAATTCAAGAACGGCTGGTACATAACCGGCGACCGGGCCAGCATCGACAAGGAGGGCTACTTCTGGTTCGTCGGCCGCGACGACGACATCATCAACACCGGCGGCCACCTCGTCAGCCCTTTCGAGGTCGAATCCGCGCTTATCGAACACCCGGCCGTGGCCGAATCGGCGGTCGTCAGCAAGCCCGACCCGATCAACATGGAAGTCGTCAAGGCTTTCGTCACCCTGAAAGCCGGGTTTCTCCCCAGCGCCGACCTCGACCTGGAGATCATGAATTTCATCCGGAAAAAGCTCTCGCCCCTGGCCATGCCCCAGGAGATTGAATTCTCCGACGCCCTGCCCAAGACCCGGAGCGGAAAAATCATGCGCCGGATCCTCAAGGCCAAGGAATGGGGCGAGGAGGTCGGCGACACATCGACGCTGGAAAACGACTGACCTTCCGGGTGCGCAGGGGTTCGCCCCCGCGCCTTGAAATATTCAACCGATAAGGAGCGGATTCATGGCCGATGAACTTAAGGAAGTCGTTCTGAAGTATGTCATCGCGGAGTATCTCGAAGACGACTCCGAACCGATCACGTTTGACACCCCCCTGATTTCGGGAGGAATCGTCGACTCCTTCTCGATGGTCTCCCTCAAACGTTTCCTCGAAAATAAGTACAAGATTTCCATCCCGGACAACGAGGCCACGCCCGAGGCCTTCGATTCGGTCGATAAAATCGCCCTGCTGGTTCGGAAGCATACCCAGGCCTGAACCGGAACCGGCGCGTTGCTCCCCCGCGGCCGGGGATTCTCCGCCCGCCGGGAAGGAACACCTGATTATCGAAATTAAAGGAGACGAGACATGTCCTATTCGGAAAAAACGCGGGCGGCCTACCAGGAAGTCCTCAAGGGCTTGAAGGACGCCGGCCTGTTTAAAGAAGAACGTTTTATCCACTCTTCCCAGGCGGCCGACATCGAGGTCGAATTTCCGGCCGGGGCCGCGGTCCGCAAGGTCATCAACATGTGCGCCAACAACTACCTCGGGCTCTCGAGCCACCCCGACGTGGTCAAGGCGGCGCATGAAGGAATGGATGCGCGGGGCTACGGGATGTCGTCGGTCCGGTTCATCTGCGGGACCCAGGACATCCACCGGACCCTCGAGGGGAAAGTAACCGAGTTCCTCGGGACGGAAGACACGATCCTCTTCCCCTCCTGCATGGACGCCAACGCCGGCGTCTTCGAGGCGATCCTGACCAAGGACGACGTCATGATTTCAGACCGGCTCGTCCCCGC
>CAYSGA010000129.1:3780-6075 GCA_964430165.1 uncultured Eubacteriales bacterium | reverse complement strand
GGACTCAGGGAAAATTAACGGGGGCCTGGATATCCTTGAACTCGATAAAATGCCGGTCGATTATACTTTGTGGCTGCCTGACCAAATCCGGGTCATCGTGCGGCCGCACCGGAAAGGCCTGGGGGCGATTTTAAGCGGTATCGGCCGGATCTTTTCAAAGGGGATCGCCCGGTCTGCCAAGACGATATTCCGGGCGATCAAAAAGAAACCCTTCACCGACATCGAGATCATTTTTGCCGATAACAAGGACGCCAAGGGCGTTTACTGGTCCTTCTTCGAGGGCCAGAAGTGCATTTTATACTGGCCTGAATAAAGGTTCATAGCGATAAAACGAATTCCCCGCCGGAAAAGAATATGTCTTTTCCGGATTGGGAAACTGCCGTGAAATAAATAAAAAAAAACGGTTTCTGAGAATAGAGGAATATTTTTGATATTTTGTATCAAACAGATAACAATATAATTATGTTTTTATTAAAATACTTGACAACAAGACACTAAAGTTATATATTAGGATTCGACTTAATGTGAAGGAGATGTGCTAATGGCTAAAATCATCGGTATCGATCTCGGCACGACGAACTCAGTCGTCGCCATCATGGAAGGCGACCAAGCGAAGGTTATCGCCAACGAGGAAGGCGGCCGGACGACTCCCTCGGTCGTCGGCTTCACGCCCAAGGGCGAGCGGCTGGTCGGTCAGGTCGCGAAGCGTCAGCGTGTTACCAACCCGGAAAATACCGTCTATTCGATCAAACGGTTCATGGGCCGCCGGTACGCCGAGGTTCCGGGCGAAATCAAGCAGGTGCCCTTCAAGGTCACGGAAGCCGCAAACGGCGATGTCCGGGTCGCGGTTTTCGACAAGCAGTTCTCGCCGCCTGAAATTTCAGCCATGATCCTCCAGAAGCTGAAAAAAGCAGCTGAAGATTATCTCGGCGAAAAAGTCGAAAAGGCAGTCATCACCGTCCCCGCGTATTTCAACGACAGCCAGCGGAAAGCGACCAAGGATGCCGGCCAGATCGCCGGCCTGGATGTGGTCCGGATCATCAACGAACCCACCGCCGCGGCCCTGGCCTACGGGATGGAAAAGAAAAAGGACCAGACCATCGCCGTCTATGACTTCGGAGGTGGAACGTTCGATATTTCCATCCTCGAAGTGGGCGAAGGCGTGGTCGAAGTCAAATCGACTAACGGCGACACTCACCTCGGCGGCGACGATATCGACCAGCGCGTCCAGGATTGGATCACGACCGAATTCAAAAAGGAATCCGGAATCGACGTGTCCAAGGACAAGATGGCCATCCAGCGGCTCAAGGAAGCCGCGGAAAAGGCGAAGATCGAGCTTTCGACGACGATGGAGACCGAAATCAATCTGCCGTTCGTCACGGCCGATGCCTCCGGCCCGAAGCACCTCTTGCTCAAAATAACCCGGGCGAAACTCGAATCCCTCATCGAGGACCTGATCCAGCGGTCCGTCGCTCCTTGCAAACAGGCCCTGTCGGACGCCGGCCTGAAGGCCGAGGACATCCATGAGGTGGTTCTCGTCGGCGGCCAGACCCGGATGCCCCGCATCCAGGCGCTCGTTCAGCAGATTTTCGGACGCGAGCCCCACAAGGGCGTCAACCCGGACGAAGTCGTCGCCGTCGGTGCGGCCATCCAGGGCGCCGTCCTTGCGGGAGACGTCAAAGACGTCCTGCTTCTCGACGTGACCCCGCTGACCTTGGGCATCGAGACCCTCGGGAGCGTGTTCACCCGGATGATCGGTCGGAACACGACGATCCCGACGAAAAAGATGGAGGTTTTCTCCACCGCGTCCGACAGCCAGCCGAGCGTCGAGATCCACATCCTTCAGGGCGAACGGGAAATGGCCGCGGACAATCGCACCCTGGGCCGTTTTCACCTGGACGGCATCCCGCCGGCGCCCCGCGGCATCCCGAAAATCGAGGTGACCTTCGATATCGACGCTAACGGCATCCTCCACGTTTCGGCCAAGGACATGGGGACGGGCAAGCAGCAGCAAATCACCATCACCGGCCATTCCGGACTCGACGAAAAAGAAATCAAGCGGATGGTTTCCGACGCCGAGGTGCATTCGACCGAGGATAAAAAGCGCCGGGAAGTCATCGACGCCCGAAACCAGGCCGACCAGATGATCTACAGCATGGAGAAAATCCTTCGCGAAAACGCCGACAAGGTCCCGGCCGCTGAAGCCGACGCCGTCCGGACCGAAATCGAGGCGACGAAAAAGGCCGTCGAATCCGACAACATCGACAGCATCAAGAAAGCCCTGGAAAACCTCAA
>CAYSGA010000129.1:0-3680 GCA_964430165.1 uncultured Eubacteriales bacterium | reverse complement strand
AAAAGGGGCGATCATGGCCAGGGATTATTATGAAATATTGGGAGTCGGACGGTCGGCCTCGGACATCGAGATCAAGAAAGCCTATCGCCGGCTCGCCCGCAAATACCATCCCGACCTCAACCCCAACGACAAGGCGGCCGAAGCCCAATTCAAGGAAATCTCGGCCGCCTACGAAGTTTTAAGCGACCCCAAGAAAAAAACCCAATACGATCAATTCGGTTTCGCCGGCGACCGTCCGCCCGGGGGCGGTCCGGGCCCCGATCAGGGCCCCAATGCTTCCGGAGGATTCGAAGGGTTCGACTTTTCGGATTTCGGAGGCGGTTCGTTCCGCGACCTCTTTCAGAATATTTTCGGTGGCGCGGCGGCCCGGGCCGCCTCCGCGGCCGGACCGGAACGCGGTGAGGACCTCCTCTACACGATGAAAGTCGGGTTCGAGGACGCCATCCGCGGCGTCCAGACGAAAATACGGCTTTCCCGGAAAGTCGCTTGCCCGGCCTGCTCGGGTTCGGGCTCGAAAAGCGGCGCGCCCAAAACCTGCCCGACCTGCCGAGGAACCGGAAAAGCTTTCCAGCAAAGGGGACATATGAAATTTTCCGGCGCATGTCCCTCCTGCGGCGGACGGGGGGTCGTTGCGGGCCGTGATTGCAGCGAATGCAGGGGGCTGGGGACGGCCGAAATCACAGAAACGATCAACATCCGCATTCCGGCAGGGGTGGACACCGGGAGCAAAGTCCGCATCCCCCAGAAGGGCCACGCCGGTTTGAACGGTGGCCCGCCCGGCGACCTGTACATTCAAATCGAAGTGATGCCGCACCCGCTTTACCGGCGGGAAGGCACCAGCCTTCACGTGAAAGTTCCGATCACCGTCCCCGAAGCGACGTTGGGCGCCAAAATCGACGTCCCGACGCTTGAGGGGCCGGCCGTCATCCGGATCCCGCCGGGGACGAAATCGGGGCAACGCTTCCGCTTGAAGGAAAAGGGAGCCCCCCAGCCCGGGTCGAGAAATCGCGGAGACGAATTCGTTGAGGTGATGATCGTTCCGCCGCCGTTCGGGGACGAGCGCGTTCGAGAGCTGATGAAAAACCTCGAGCCGCTCTACGGCGGAAATCCTCGGGCGGGTATGAACGAAGAGGAACATCAATGAAAAAGCGCAAGACCGATAAAGCCAAGACCGAAAAAGCCGTCCAAGCCCCGAAAACGAAGCGGGCGAAAAGCGCGGGGCCCGATCCCGGGGAAAAAGCCTCCTCTCGGTCGGGCACTTATCACATCAGCAGTGTGGCCGACCGGTTCCACATCCACCCGCAGACGCTCCGCCTCTACGAGCGCGAGGGCCTGCTCAAGCCGTCCCGGTCCTGCGGGAACACGCGGCTTTATTCGGACGAGGATTTGAAACGCCTGGAAATCATCCTGAACCTCGTCCGCGACCTGGGCGTAAACCTTGCGGGCGTGGAAGTCGTATTGAATATGCGGGCCAAAATCGAACGGATCGAAGCCGAGGTCCAGACGTTCATGGATTCCTTCCGGCGGGAATTATTCTCCGGCCGCGAGGAGGAGTTCGAAGCTCGAAAGAGGAGCCTGGTGCACGTTTCGGCGTCCCAGATCGTGAAAGTCGTCAAGCCGGAATAAATCATGCCCTACAGAGATTTCGCCGAATCGAGGAACCTGCGCCGCTACCTGGAGCAGATCGGCCGGTTTCCGCGCCTCAGCGAAGAGGAAGAAAAAATGGTCGCCGAGCGGGTCCAAGCCGGCGACGGGAATGCCCTCCAACGGCTGATTGAAGGCAACCTGCGTTTCGTCGTCTCCTATGTCAAAAAATACAAGGGGATGGGACTGGACATGCTCGACCTGATCAACGAGGGTAACCTCGGCTTGATCGAGGCGGCCAAGCGGTTCGACCCGCACCGCAATGTCAAGTTCATCTCTTACGCGGTCTGGTGGATCCGGCAGGCGGTAATCCATTCGCTCACGGCTTCGGCCCGGATCACCCACGTTCCCCAGAAAATCTCCGATCAGATGCTTTTGATGAAGCGGAAAATCTCCCAGATGTCCTCCACGCTCGGGCGGGAGCCGACGCGCGAGGAGATCGCCGAGGCGATGAAAATCTCCGTCTCCGCCGTCGAGGATTTGACGCTGCTCGAAAACAAGGAGATTTCGCTCAACGACCGTTTCGACCAGGACGATCAGGGGATGGAGGAAAAAATCAGCGACCCGATCTCGCCCTCGGTCGAATACCAGATCATCAGGGCTTCCATCCGGAACCAGGTCCGTGAGATCCTGGGCGAGTTGGAGGAAAAGGAAGCGACTGTGCTAAAATTGCGCTTCGGCCTGGACGACGACCGGCCCTTGACCCTGCAGGTGATCGGCGACCGTCTGAAGCTGACGCGCGAGCGGATCCGCCAGATCGAGCATGCGGCCATGGGGAAGCTGAGCCGGTCCCACACGCTGCAGCAGTTGCGGGGATATTTGAACTGAACGGGAAGGACGATGAGAAACACGGAAAAAGAGGAATGCCCGAAATGCCTCGACACGGGCTGGGTCCTGGTCAAAACGGAAAAGGGAACGTCGGCCCGTCGTTGCTCCTGCCAGGAGCAGAAAACCGCGGCCGCCATCCTTCAGCGGACCCGCATCCCCGCCCGTTATAGCAACTGTACCCTAGCGAATTTCGAAAGCCATAACGATTCCCACAAAGACGCTCTCAAAATTTCGAAAAAATTCATCGCCAATTACCCGGCCCAGGATGTCGGCTTGCTCTTCATCGGCCCCTGCGGGGTGGGGAAAACCCACCTGGCGGCGGCCATCCTGGCCGAACTCGTGACGAAAAAGAAAGCCGCTGGCATTTTTTATGATTTCCGCGACCTGATCCGCGAAATCCAGAGCACCTTCTCGCCAGATTCCGACGTCTCCGAATCCGACGTCCTCCGGCCGATCTTCGGAAGCGACATCCTGGTCCTGGACGAGCTCGGGGCCCAGCGGCCCTCGACCTGGGTCGAGGAAACGCTCTTCTTCATCATCAACCGCCGTTACAACGAACGGCGCCTGACGATCTTCACCTCGAACTATCCTGACACGTCCGACGAAGAGGACACCCGCGCCCCGATGTTTAAAAAGTCCGCGGGGTTCGGCGCGACGAGAAAGCCCGAGGACACGCTGGTCGACCGGATCGGCGTCCGCCTCCGCTCGCGGATCTACGAGATGTGCAAAGTGGTCGAAGTCGCCGGGGAGGATTACCGGAAGGTCGCCAAGCAGGCCGGGTACCGCTTCTAAATCTTGAGGGCTTTTTCCATCTTTTCGAGGTTCGTTCTCAGTTCGAAGGGGATCGTGCGCCCGAAGCCGTTGAAAAACTTCTTGATTTCCTTAACCTCGCCCTTCCATTCAGGCGGCTTGATTTCGAAAAGCCTGTCCATCTTCGAGCGCGGGATCGGCAAGCCCTCCATGTTGAAGTCGTCCATGTGGGGAACCAGGCCGATCGGCGTTTCCTTCGCCCCGACCTTGCCGTCCACCCGGTCGATGATCCACTTGAGGACGCGCATGTTGTCGCCGAACCCGGGCCAGACGAATTTGCCGTTTTCGTCCACCCGGAACCAGTTAACGGCGTAGATTTTAGGCGGATTGCGCATCAGGGCCCCGGTGTTCATCCAGTGGCGGAAGTAATCGCCCATGTTGTAGCCGCAGAAGGGGAG
>CAYSGA010000128.1:0-6123 GCA_964430165.1 uncultured Eubacteriales bacterium | reverse complement strand
TCTGACGTCTCCTTTGAGTGTTCATATCTATTCTAATAGCAATATTCGGGCCAATGTAAAAAGAATACGTTAACTAGATGATAACAAATAAATAATTGAGATGTAATTGACTTATTAATGATATTAACAATGTCCGGTAAATGAACAAATATTTATCAAAAACATCGTATACAGTTGTTGTTAAAGCAATTAAATGAATTCATTTAAAATAATGAAACAAGTGTTCATATAATGTTCTTTTTTAAGAGTTAATCTACCGAGGCCCTCGGGAGCGCGGTCCATCGGGCCTTGATGATGATTGATGACAACTGTCGGCCGTCGCCGTCCGGAAATGTTACCGGCGACAAGGCCCGAGATTTTTTTAGAGGAAAATGTGCTTTATAATGGCGGCTTGGCGGAAACCCGGGAAATCGCGAACCGTGAAGCCGATAAGAAAACGAAACATTCTTCCGTTCACCCGGAATGTCCGCGAACTGGTCCGCCGGATTCCTTCCGGAAAAGTCGTCTCTTACGGGCGGATCGCGGCTCTGGCGGGGGACGGGCGGCAGGCCCGCCAGGTCGCCTGGATCCTTCACGCGACTCCGGAGAGCGAAGGGCTGCCCTGGCACCGGGTGATCGGTTCCCGGGGCCGCATATCGCTTCCGCCGTCGGGCGGCGGCAGGGAACAGTCCCGCCGGCTTCGGAGCGAAGGTGTCCGGGTCGGTCCCGGAGGGAGCTTGAACCTTAAAAAATTCGAATGGCGGATTCGTCCGGCCTCCGGCCGGAAACCGCCGCTTGCGGAGCGTGATCTTGAAAAGTTATGACCGGTCGAAGAGAACGGCGAAGCCGTTTCGTCGTTTTCGGATCGGGATCGGAATTGTTTTCTTTTTTTCGGCCGTTTTTTCCCCGGGTGATCCCGTCGCTTCGGCCGACGAAGAATGGTCGGTGATCAAAATCGCCGGAACCCCGGTCGGGTACGTTGTTGATACCCGGTGGACGGCGGCGGACGGGGTTTTCATCCTGACGTCCCATTCCAAAATCGTTCTGAATCGCCTGGGAACCCGGGTGGAGCTGGAAACCCTGTCCCGGACCGAAGAGACAAGGGCTGGCCGGCTGCTCCGCGCGGAGACGGAATTGCGCGCCTCGGTCATGTCCACCCGGTCGATCACAATCGTCAAGCCCGGAGTCCTTGAGGTCGAAAATGAAGCGGGCGGGAAAATATACGCCCAGACGGTTCCCTATGAGGGCGAAATTCTCGGGCCCGAGGGGATCCGGTCGCTCTCGCTTCAAAAATTGCGCGTTCCCGGAGACGCGATCGCGTATCAAACGATCTCCTCGGAATCAGGGGCCGTGATGAAAGGACGGCGGAAGGCGATCGCCCTCGAAAACCTCCGGCTGGACGGCCGGGAGATCAAGGCGCTCAAAGTCGAGGAAGTAATCGAGACGTCCGGCGTCACGGGCCTGTCCTGGTTGGACGAAAACGGGGAATCGGTCAAGGCGGAGATTCCGACGCCGTTCGGGCTCTCGGAAATCATCCGGGCCGACGAAGCGTCCGCCCAGGCCGCCGCCGGAGGAGCCGAGCTTCCGGCCGAGATGTATGAACGGTCAATGATAAGAACGAACGTCCGGCTGCTCCGGGCAAGGGCGTTGGAGATGCTCCGGGTGAAATTGAGCCTTCGGGATCCGGGAGCCGGATGGCCGGATCTCCGGCGTCCGGGCCAGACGGTCATTCTCCAAACGGACCAGGATCTTCTTCTCGAAATTCGTCGGCTGGCCGTGCCGGACCCTGCCCGGCGTCCCGTCCCGGAGACCAGAGAGAACCGTGAATTCCTCCGTCCGAACGAATACGTTCAATCCGACGTCGCGGAAATCCGCGAGATCGCGCTGTCCGTTATCGGCGGAGAAACGGACGTTCTCGCCGCCGCGCTCAAGCTCCAACGGTGGGTCGCCGAGAACATGACGTTTGACCTGGGCATCGCCCTGGCTCCGGCCTCGGAATTGATCAGGAACAGGCGGGGGACCTGTCTCGGCTACGCGACGCTGCTCGCGTCGCTCGTCCGGGCGGCCGGGATTCCGTCCCGGATCGTTCTCGGCTATGTTTACGCCCTCGGGATGTTCGGCGGCCACGCCTGGACGGAGGTTCAGGTCGGAGAGGTATGGATCCCGATCGACGCGGCCGTCGTTTCGGCGGGGACCGCGGACCCCGCCCGGATCGCGTTTTCCGCGTCCTCTCTCCAATCCGGACCGATATCCCTGACCGGGGGAGCGGCGGCCCGGCTGTTCGGCGGAACGGACATCCGGATCATCGCCTACCGCCTGGACGACCGGAATTCCGAAACACCCGAGGCGTCCGCTTTCCGGTGCGAGGGGGATACGTATTTCAACGCGGGGTTGGGGTTCGCCTGGACGAAGCCCGACGGATATTCCTTTGCCAAAACCGGGGCCATGTGGCCCGATCCAACGGTCGTCGTCCTGGAAAGGGAAAGGGGCGGGCGCGTCACCCTCCAGGAGAAGACCTTTCCCCCGTGGAAGGATTTTTCCGGGGCGGCGAAGGAAAGCTTTTCCCGCCGCAAGCTTTCCGGCCGGGTCCTGGCGATGATGCTCGGGCCGTTTGCGGGGTTGAGAATGGACAATTCCGACCAGGCGGTCCTGGTCCTCGACCGGAAGCCAGATGTTTGGATCTTCACCGCCGAAGGCCGGAACGCCGCGGAGATCCTGACCCAAACCCTTCGGGGATTTCGCTTCTCCGGCCCGTGACCGGTCAGACGGAGAGAGCCAGAAGGATTTGGGCGGTGAAGTACGTTCCCAGGATATAGAATTGGGCCAGGGGAATCTTTTTCACAAAACGGTTAACGGCGAGAATGGTGTCCGAAGCGACGAAAAAGATCGCTCCGATCAAAGCGAAAAGGGCGAGAGTCCCTCCGACGTCTATATACCGTTGGACCGCCAGGCCGGCCATGACCGTTATCACCAGGACGTAAACGGTGACCGGAGCTTTCCATGAACCGAGGTGGGGGAAAAGGGTCCGCATGATGAAGAAAGCATAAATGAGAAGCGGCAGGGCGGTCATGATTTCCACGCGCCCGGTCCCCGCCCGAAGAAACGCCGCCGCATAGAGAAACTGGGCGACGAGGAAAGCGACCAGGCCGGCGGTGAATTTCTTTTTCGGGAGCATCATGAAGATGTCTCCGACAAGCGAGGCGGTCAGGCCGGCGACGATGAACAGCCGGTAGGATTCGGGGGTCGCGGCCGGCCTTACGGTCGCCAGCAGAATGACTGCGGCCATGGCCGCCGGACGGAAAATGCGGGCGGCGACGAGGCGCCCCTTCAAATCAGCCGCGACCGTCGCGATCGCGGCCGCGACGGCCGTCGTGAGAAGAAGGGCCGAGACGGTCGTCACGGACGCGGCTTTTTCTGCTTTTCCAGCCGCAATTTTTCCCGGGTCTCGGCGAACACCGGTTCGGCATAGGCGGAATCCCATGTCCGCTCGGCAAGGGTCCGCTTTTCGACGAGTTTTAAAAACCCTTTGAAGTCGCGGAAATAAGAGCCGTAGATGTGGAAACTGTCGACCAGGTCGGCGTACCGGCCGACGAGGATTTCCGCGCCGGTCCGTTCGGAGATTCGGCCGGCGATCGTTTTTTGAAGCTCGGTCAGGGCGAAAATGTTCATGTACGCGGCCTTGAAGGCGTCGCGTGAACGCCAGTGGGTGTTCATGTTGAGAACAGTGCGGCCGTCGTCGCCGGGGAGCAGCCGGCACCAGACACGCTGGAGGCAGGGCGGGTCGTCTGTCGGCGGGTCTAGGGCGACGTTCCAGGTGACCGCCTGGGCCCGGCGCGAATGGCCGGACCGGCTGAGCTTGTCGACGATGTAATCGATCTGGTCGATCGTTGTCCCCTCGGTTTCATAGGCGAAAAGCCGCTTGTGATACGTGTAGGTCCACTTCCCCTCTTCCGGGGCGATCCAATGATCGTGAATCCCGTCGACAACCTCCTGGCGGTAAATCTCAAGGTCCTCCAGTCCTCCGGGGAAGGCCCGGTGGATGCGGGGCTCGGCGAACGGCTCCTCGACCACCCACATCATGGTGCAGTCGCGGCTCGGCGGGTCGCCGGGTTTGTCGTACTCCGTCCGGACGGCGGCGCCCTTTTCCCAACACTCCAGGACGGCTTTTTCCCAGGCCTCCGGGAGCGTTCTTCCGGTAACGAACAGGGTCGGTATGTCGCCCTTCATGAGCGTCTCCTCGCTTCGTCAAAATTGCCGATAAGGGATATTTTCTCTGGTTCCATCGTCTTGTATCATAGCCGCACCCGAGAATCAATTTCCCGCTTCTCCGCGTAAACCGCCGGCGTCGGTTCCGTTTTTCCCGTGGTTGCGACAATTCTCCCGTCCGAGCGTCTACCCATAGGAGAACGCGATTTCCGGCCGGCCTGCGTCCTCCAAGAAACGAGGCGGAAGCATGAACGACGATCCCCGACACCCTTTGGGCGGGCCGTTTCCGGGCGGTGCGTCTCCGCCGGAAAAATTCTCGGCCGCTGCGGATTTCGGGGGCCACCGGGGCCGGCTTCGCGAAAAATTCCTGAAAGCGGGCCTTTCGGGTTTTCTAGATTACGAGGTCATCGAGCTTCTCCTGACCCTGGGAACGCCCCGGCGCGACTGCCGTGAGCCCGCCCGCCTGGCTTTGCGGGAATTCCGCACGCTCCGGGGTGTCCTCGAGGCCGACGCCCACGAGCTGCGGCGCATCCCGGGCATCGGGGCCGCCAACGTCTTCGGGATCCGCCTCATCCAGGAAGTCGCCCGCCGTTTCCTGAAAGACCGGATGCTCAGCCGCCCTTACTGCCGGTCGGCCCGGGAGGTCTTCGATTATCTCTATCACGCGATGCGCGACCTGAAGAAGGAAAATTTCAAGGTGCTTTTTTTGGACGCGAAAAACCAGATCCTCGAGGAGAAAACGCTGTTCGAGGGAACGGTGGACTCGAGCGCCGTATACCCCCGGGAAATCATGAAGGACGCCCTCCGTTTCAACGCGGCCGCCCTCATCTTCGCCCACAACCATCCCTCGGGCGATCCCGAGCCGTCCTTCTGCGACCGGGAAATCACCAAGGAACTCGTCTTCGCCGCCCGAGTGATGGGTCTCAAGGTCCTGGATCACCTCGTTATCGGCAACAATTGCTACTTCAGTTTCGCCGATCACGGTTTGATTTCCGACTACGACCTGCTTTTTCTCTCCGTCCATGGGAAGGACGGAAACAGGGGCTGACCCTCTTCTTTTCCCCCCGGATTCGGGTTAAACTGGCGAAACGGGAACCCGGTCGTTCCCGGCAGTTCTTTTCAGGAGGAATCCTGATGAAACCGATCGCCGAAATAGCGGCCAAATTGAACCTCGATCCCGAGCGCCTGGAATATTACGGAAAATACAAGGCCAAAGTCGATCCGGCGGCCGTGGCGGCCGATCGGACGCCGGGGAAAATGATCCTCGTCACGGCGATGACGCCCACTCCCGCGGGCGAGGGAAAAACGACGACGGCCATCGGTCTGGTCGACGCCCTGACCCGGGCCGGGAAAAACGCCGTTGCGGCGCTTCGCGAACCTTCTCTGGGGCCCGTTTTCGGAATGAAGGGAGGGGCCACCGGAGGCGGGAAAGCGCGCGTCGTTCCCGGCGACGACATCAATCTCCACTTCACCGGCGACATCCACGCCATTACCTCCGCCCACAACCTGCTTGCGGCCCTGGTTGAAAACCGGCTTCATTTCGACGGACCCGCAGGGCTTTTGGACGGCCGGAACATCGCCTGGAAACGGGCGATGGACATGAACGACCGGGCGCTTCGGGAAATCATCATCGGTTTGGAGGACACCTACGGCGGATTCGCCCGGGAATCCGGGTTCGACATCACCGCCGCCTCGGAAGTCATGGCCATTTTCTGCCTGTCCCGGGACCTGGCCGACCTCAAGGCCCGCCTGGGCCGGATCGTGGTCGGGTGCGGCCTGGACGGCAAACCTGTTACGGTCGCGGCGCTCAAGGCCCCCGGGGCCATGGCCGCGTTGCTGCGGGACGCCCTGCGGCCGAACCTCGTCCAGACGCTCGAGGGGGCGCCGGCTTTCGTCCACGGCGGGCCGTTCGCCAACATCGCCCACGGCGCCAACTCG